>JBFIFF010000019.1:0-12575 GCA_041602955.1 Gammaproteobacteria bacterium
CGCGCGACCTGTTTGTCGAGGACCTGCGCCACATCAACACCGGTTCCGACTCCGAGGTGCTGCTCAACGTCTTCGCCCACGAGCTGGAGAAGACGCGCAAGCTGCGCCTCGACGAGCAGGACGTGTTCACGGCGGTGCGCGGCGTGCACCGCCGCTGCCGCGGCGCCTACGCCGCCGTGGCGCTGATCACCGGCTATGGCATCGTCGGCTTCCGCGACCCGCACGGCATCCGTCCGATCGTGTTCGGCACCCGCGAGACCGCCGAGGGCACCGAGGTGATGATCGCCTCCGAGAGCGTCGCCCTCGACGTGCTCGGCTTCGAACTGGTGCGCGACCTCGAGCCGGGTGAGGCGGTGTTCGTCGACAACACCGGCAAGATCACCACGTCGCAGTGCGCCGACGAACCGAAGCTGACGCCGTGCCTGTTCGAATTCGTCTACCTGGCGCGGCCCGACTCGATCATCGACAACATCTCGGTCTACAAGGCGCGCCTGCGCATGGGCGAGTACCTGGCCGAGAAGGTGCGCCGCGAGCGTCCCGACCACGACATCGACGTCATCATCCCGATCCCCGACACCAGCCGCACCGCCGCCCTGCAGATGGCCAACCTGCTCGGCGTCAAGTACCGCGAGGGCTTCATCAAGAACCGCTACGTCGGGCGCACCTTCATCATGCCCGGGCAGAAGCTGCGCCAGCGCTCGGTCAAGCAGAAGCTCAACGCCATCGACCTCGAGTTCCGCGGCAAGAACGTGATGCTGGTCGACGACTCCATCGTGCGTGGGACCACCTCGCAGCAGATCATCCAGATGGCCCGCGAAGCCGGTGCGCGCAAGGTCTACTTCGCCTCGGCGGCGCCGCCGGTGCGCTACCCCAACGTCTACGGCATCGACATGCCGGCGGCCGACGAGCTGATCGGACACGCGCGCGACGAGCAGCAGATCGGCGCGGCGATCGGCGCCGACTGGCTGCTCTACCAGGACATCGGGGACCTGGTCGAGGCGGTGCGCTACGGCAACCGGCGCATCGCCGAGTTCGACGCCTCGGTGTTCACCGGTCACTACGTCACCGGCGACATCGACCAGGCCTACCTCGACCGCATCGCCGCGCAGCGCAACGACCAGGCCAAGCGGCTCACCGAGGAGCCGGACGATGCGGGCAGCGGCAACATCGGGCTGCACAACACCGCCTGAGGGCGACTTGACAGGCCGCGCGGCGCGCCCTTACCGTGCACCCACGGCGCCGATTTGAAGCTCAGCTTGCGGGCGCCTTACAAATGCAGCTAAAGCGGCCCGCAGGACCTGCTTTAGCCCCGTCGCTGAGCGGGTCTTTTCGTGCCCGCTCGCGGCCTGCGCAGTGCGCCGTGGAGGGCACGACATGGACTACGACGACTACGGTTTCGACACCCGCGCGGTGCGCGCCGGCCACCGGCGCAGCGTCGAGGGCGAGCAGAGCGAACCGATCTACCTGACCTCCAGCTTCGTCTTCGCCGATGCCGCCGAGGCGGCGGCGCGCTTCGCCGAGGAGGTCCCGGGCAACATCTACTCGCGCTTCACCAACCCGACGGTGCGCACCTTCGAGGCGCGCCTCGCTGCGCTCGAGGGCGGCGAGCGCTGCGTGGCCACCGCCTCGGGCATGGCGGCGATCCTCGCCACCTGCATGGGCCTGCTGCAGGCCGGCGACCATATCGTCTCCTCGCGCAGCCTGTTCGGCAGCACCGTCAGCCTGTTCGAGAAGTACCTGACACGTTTCGGCATCACCACCACGTTCGTCGACCCCTGCGACCCCGAGGCCTGGCGCCTCGCACTGCGCCCCGAGACCCGTCTGCTGTTCGTCGAGACGCCGTCCAATCCGCTCACCGAGGTGGTCGACATCGCCGCCCTGGCCGGGCTGGCCCACGCCCACGGGGCCCTGCTCGCGGTCGACAACTGCTTCTGCACCCCGGCGCTGCAGCGGCCGCTGGAGCACGGTGCCGACCTGGTGATCCACTCGGCGACCAAGTACCTCGACGGCCAGGGGCGCTGCGTCGGCGGCGCCGTGGTTGGCGCCGACCGGCTGCTCGCCGAGGTGCACGGGGTGATCCGCACCGCCGGACCGGCCATGAGCCCGTTCAACGCCTGGGTGTTCCTCAAGGGGCTGGAGACGCTCAACCTGCGCATGCGTGCCCACAGCGCCGCGGCCGCGGCGCTGGCCCACTGGCTCGATGCTCATCCCGCGGTGGAGCGGGTCAACTACCCGGGACTGGCCGGCCATGCGCAGCACGCACTCGCTGCGCGCCAGCAGACCGGCTTCGGTGGCCTGCTCTCGTTCGAGGTCGCCGGCGGACGCGCGGCGGCGTGGCGCGTCGTCGACGCGACACGGGTGATCTCGATCACCGCCAACCTCGGCGACACCAAGAGCACCATCACCCACCCCGCGAGCACCACGCACGGCCGCCTGAGCTCCGCGCAGCGTGACGCGATGGGCATTCGCGAGGGCCTGGTCAGGGTCTCGGTCGGTCTCGAGGAGGTCGCCGACCTGCAGGACGACCTGGCCCGCGGCCTCGACGCCTTGTGACCCGCCGGCCGCCTGTCGGGCGCGTGCTATAGTCGGCGCACGAGTAAATCCGGTACGGCCGTTGCACAAGAAGAAGCGTGATCGTACCTGGCGTCGCCGCCTGGCGCCGATCGCCGGCGGGGTCGCGATCACCCTGCTGGTGGTGTTCCTCCACCAGGCCGACGGGGGCGTCGTGCGCAAGGTGCGCGACCGCCTCGACTGGCTGGTCTACGACCTGCGCTTCAACCAGACCCTCCCCGCGGCCCCGACCCCTCACCGCGACGTGGTGATCGTCGACATCGACGAGGCCGCGCTCGCCTCGATCGGCCACTGGCCCTGGCCACGCAGCACCCTCGCACGGCTGGTCGACCGGCTGGTCGAGGCGGGCGTGGTCGTGGTCGGCTTCGACGTGGTCTTCGCCGAGGCCGAGGAGAACCCGGTCGGCCGGGTGTTGCGCGAGGCGGCGCCGCTGCTCGGCACGCAGGCGCCCGAGCTCGACGCCCTGCTCGCGCCGGTCGGTGCGCAACTCGACGGCGATGCCCGCTTCGCGGCGAGCATCCGCGCCGCGCGCGAGGCGGGCATCGACATCGTGCTCGGCTATGCCCTGACCCACGAGACGAGCACCGCCGGCCAGCCAGGCGAACCGCTCGAACTCGTCGGCGAACCGACCCCGGTGCAGGTCGGCCTCGAGGAGCTGCCCGGATACGTCGCCAACCTGCCGGTGCTGCAGCAGGCGGCGGGACGGGCCGGCTATTTCGTCTCGACGCCCGACGCCGACGGCGTCAACCGCGCCTACCCGCTGGTCCTCGGCCACGCCGGGCGCATCCACCCGTCGCTGGCGCTGGAGACCGCGCGCCGCTTCCTGTTCGTCGAACAGGTCGCGCTGCGCACGCACCCCATCGCCGGCGTCGAGACGCTCGAGGGGGTGCTGCTCGACGGCGTGCCGATCCCGACCGATGGCAGGGGCCGGGCGCTGGTCCCGTTCCCGGGGCCCCCGCGCACCTTCGACTACGTCTCGGCCGCGGCGGTGCTCGACGGCAGTGCGGCGGAGCGGCTCGCCGGGCGCATCGCGCTGGTCGGCACCAGCGCGGTGGGGCTGGTCGACGTCCGCTCGACGCCGGTCAGCAGCATCTACCCCGGGGTCGAGGTGCACGCCAGCGTGCTCGCCGGCATCATCGACGGCCGCTTCCCGTTCAAGCCGCAGTGGGCCGACGGCGTCGACATCGTGCTCACCTTCGGTATCGGCGTGCTGCTGTCGCTGGTGCTGCCGTTCAGCGGCGTCCTGCTCTACGTGGTCGCCGCCGGGATCGCCGCCGGCATCGCGCTCTGGTTCAACCTCTGGCTGTGGGTCGAGCAGGCGTTCGTCACCTCGCTGATCGGCCCGCTCGGGGTGGTGCTCTGCGTGACCGGCTACAACCTGGTCCACGGCTTCTTCACCGAGACCCTGGCCAAGCGCCAGCTCAAGTCGATGTTCGGCCAGTACGTGCCACCGCAGCTGGTCGACGAGATGAGCCGCAATCCCGAGGGGATCACCGACGCCGGCGAGCGGCGCGAGATGACCGTGCTGTTCTGCGACATCCGCGGCTTCACGACCATCTCCGAGCAGCTCACCGCGAGCGAACTCAAGGACCTGCTCAACCGCTTCTTCACGCCGATGACCGAGATCATCTTCGAGCACCGTGGCACCATCGACAAGTACGTCGGCGACATGATCATGGCCTTCTGGGGTGCGCCGCTCGAGGATCCCGACCACGCGCGCAACGCCATCGAAACGGCGCTGATGATGCTGGAGCGGACCGAGGCGATGAAGCCCGAGTTGGAGCGGCTCGGCTTCCCCGAGGTCAACGTCGGCATTGGCCTGAACACCGGGCCGATGAACGTCGGCAACATGGGCTCGCAGTTCCGTCGCTCCTACACGGTGCTCGGCGACGCGGTCAACCTCGGCTCGCGCCTGGAGGGGCTGACCAAGTTCTACGGCGTGCGGCTGATCGTCGGCGAGCAGACCCGTGCCGGGCAGGAGGCGTTCCTGTTCCGCCAGCTCGACCGGGTGCGCGTGAAAGGCAAGAAGGAGCCGACGCGGATCTACACCCCGGTGTGCCGCCTGCACGAGGCGACCGGCGAGGTGCGCGCCGAGCTGGCGGTCTACGAGAAGGCGCGCCGCGCCTACATCGAGCGGCGCTGGGACGATGCCGAGGCCGGCTTCCTCGAACTCAAGGCGCAGGAGCCGAAGGCGGTCTACGACATCTACCTCGAGCGCCTCGAGCGCCTGCGCGTCGAACCGCCGGGCCCGGAGTGGGACGGCGTGTTCGTGCACACCTCGAAGTAACCGCCGGCGATGCCCGGGCTGCTGGTCGCGCGCGCGCTGCGCCACCCGAACTTCCGCCGCTTCTTCGTCGGCCAGCTCGCCTCGCTCAGCGGCTCGTGGGTGCAGCAGACCGCGCTCGCCTGGCTGGTCTACCGTCTCACCGAATCGAGCCTGTGGCTCGGCCTGGTCGCCTTCGCCGGCCTGGCGCCGATCCTGCTGCTCGGCATCCCGGCGGGCCACCTCGCCGACCGCGTGTCGCGCCACCGCCTGCTGCTGGTCGCGCACGGGCTCGCCCTGCTGCAGGCGCTGTCGCTCGCGGTGCTGACCCTCGGTGGTGCGGTCACCGTGTTCCAGGTGATGGCACTCGCCGTGCTCCTCGGCACCGTGCAGGCGTTCGAAATGCCGGCGCGCCAGGCGTTCCTCGCCGAGCTGGTGCCGCGCGAGGACCTGCCCAACGCCATCGCCCTGAACTCGGCCCTGTTCAACGCCGCGCGCTTCGTCGGCCCGGCGTTGGCCGGCGTGATCGTTGCCGTGGCCGGCGAGGGCTGGGCGTTCATGGTCAACGCCGTGAGCTTCGCCGCCATCCTGGCCGCGCTGCTGGCGATGGACGGCGCGGTGCGCGCCCCGCGCCCGCGCGCCACGCACCCTGGCGATGGCTTCTGGTCAGGGGTCGCACTGGTGCGCGGCGATGCCGCGTTGCGTGGGGTGGTGGCGATGGTGATGGTCGCGAGCCTGGTCGGGCTGCCGTTCTCGCTGCTGATGCCGGTGGTGGCACGCGAGCTGTACGGGGGTGCCGCCGGCCTGCTCGGGGCGCTGCTCGCGGCGAGCGGTGCCGGGGCCTTCTGCGCCGCGTTGTGGCTCGCCCAGCGGGCTCGCACCGACGGCCAGCCGGGTGCCATCGGCGCCGCCGCGCTCGTCGCCGGTCTCGGCCTGCTGCTGTTTGCGACCACACCGCCCCAGGGCGTGGCGCTGGGGCTGCTCGCGGTCATCGGCTTCGCCTTCACCACCCTGGTCGCGTCGTGCAACACCGCCCTGCAGCTGCGCACCCCTGACCGGCTGCGTGGCCGGGTCATGGCGCTGTTCAGCGTGTTGTTCGTCGGTCTCTTCCCGTTCGGAAACCTGCTCGCCGGAAGCCTCGCCGAGTGGCTCGGCCCGCGTCCGGTGATCGCGCTGTTCGGGGCGTGCTGCCTGGTCGCGGGCGGGCTCTACGCGCTGCGCCGGCGCGCGTCTGGCTGACGCACGTCGAGTCGCCGCAGGCGGGTGACGATACGCCCGTCGGGGTGCAGCGCAAGGTTACGCCATCCGGGGGGCGCGTCGTCGACCTCTACCCGTTCACGGCGTGGCACGAACTGCACGCAGGTCGACGGGCTGGCGAAGTGGCGCACGCCGCGCCGGCGTCGTTCGAACGCCTGGTGGACGTGGCCGAACAGCACGCCACGGACGTGGGTGTGGGCGTCGAGCAGTGCGAGCAGGTCGGGTCCGTTGTCCAGGGCGATGGCGTCGAGCCACGCGCTGCCGACCGACAGCGGTGGGTGGTGCAGCACGACCAGCGTGTGGCGGTGCGCAGCACGCGTCAGGCATGCGTCGAGCCAGTCGAGCTGGCCCGCGTCGAGGTGCCCCTCCGAGCGGCCAGGCACGCTGGAGTCGAGCAGCAGCAGTTCCCAGCCACCGAGCCGCCTGGCCGCGACCCGGGCCGTGCCGGTGCCCGCGAACCTCGCGGCCAGGCCGTCGGGGTCGTCGTGGTTGCCGGGCAGGGCCAGGACGCGCCCGCCGGCCGCCAGGTCGGCGAGGTGCTCGCGCAACCGATCGTAGGCGGCCGCTTCGCCGTGCTCGGCGAGGTCGCCGGTCAGCAGCAGCAGATCGGCGCGTACGCAGTCGTCGCGCGCGGCATCCAGCACCCGCCGGAAGGTGGCCTCGGTGTCGATGCCGCGCAGGCGTGCTCGCGGATCGCCGAGCAGGTGCAGGTCGGTGAGCTGGACCAGCCGCAGCGTCGCGTCGGGACCGGGCGCGGGAGGGGCGGGGGAGGGCATGCGCCGACTCTAGCGCGCAGCTGGGCGGCGGGGAAGCCGCTTCAGAGGGGGCGCTGCGCGTCGTCGCCGTCCTCGTCGATCTCCACCGCACCGACGCTTTCCCTGGGCAGCGCATCCTCGCGGTCGGCCACGCGCGGGTCGAGTTCGGCGACGTTGGGCAGCGTGACCGCGACCGGCATCACCACGAACGCCTCCTTCTCGGCATCCTCGCCGGCCGCGCCGCTGCGGTGGCGCCACAGGGCCAGGACCACGGTCAGCGTGGCGACCAGCGCGGTGAATCCGAACAGCCCGCCCGGTCCGACCAGGTGCATGGCGACGGCCGCCCCCGCGGGACCGCACAGCGCGCCGCTGCCATACGCCAGGACCAGGCCGCCGCTGGCCTGGATCATGTCGTCGGCGCTGATGAAGTCGTTGGCGTGCGCCACGCTGAGCGGGTAGATGGTGGCCATGGTCCCGCCGCACACGCCCGCGGTGAGCAGCAGCGGGAGCGGGTCCGGCAGCCACAGGAAACGGCCCTCGGCGCCGCTCGTGGTGAGCGTCGTGACGGCGTAGTGGTCGGTCAGCGGCCACAGCACCAGGCTCGCGAGCGCCGCCGCCGCCGCCGTGCCGGCGATCACCAGGCGGCGATCGATGCGGTCGGAGAGGCGGCCGAGCGGCAGCTGCAGCACCAGGCCGCTGGCGATCAGCACGCCCATGAAGCGCGCGATCTCGGGCAGTTCGAGTCCGAGTTGCCCGGCGTAGATCGGCCCGATACCGAACAGCGCACCGGTCAGCATGCCGCCGCAGGCGCAGCCGAGCACGGCCAGTGGCGAAAGGCGGTAGAGCGCGAGGAGGTTGAGCCGCGAGGTCGCGACCGGGGTCGGGTGGCTGGCGCGGGTCATGGCGACCGGGACCAGGGCCAGCGCCATCAGCATCGCGGCGAGCATGAACAGCGTGTCGCCCTCGATCGTACCCAGACCGAGCATGAACTGGCCGCCGCCCATGGCCATGTAGCTCAACGCCATGTAGATGGCCATGACGGTGCCGCGGGTCTCGGCGCCGGTGCTGGCGTTCAGCCAGCTCTCGATGGCCATGTAGAGGCCGGCCATGTTGAAGCCGATCAGCGCGCGGAGTGCGAGCCAGAGCCAGGGATCGATCGCCAGCGGCAGGGCGAGAATGGCCGCCGCGTTGAGCGCGCAGAACGCGCTGAAGGCACGGATGTGGCCGACCCGGTTGATCAGCTGCCCGCAGCGCAGCGTGCCGAGGATCAGGCCGCCGTAGAAGGCCGACATCATCAGGCCGGCCACCGTCACCGGGAATCCTTCCAGCACGGCGCGCAGCCCGACCAGGCTGCCGAGCAGCCCGCCCGAGAGCATCAGCAGCAACACGGAGAGCAGCAGGGCGGCGATGGCGCTGAGGAACTGGCGCATGGGCGAGGGTCTGCGGGGGGCGGGTCAGGGGCCATCATAGAGCCTGTGCCGGACGGCTGCTACGATGGGTGTCCCGGCCCGCGGGCCGCCACGTCCGGCACACCATGACCGGTAAGACCCTGCCCATGAACGAGGCGCTCGAGGCCTACCTGCGCGAGGTCTCGCTGCGCGAACCCGGCATCCTGCGCCGCCTGCGCGAGGAGACCGCCGAACTGCCCGAGGCGCGGATGCAGGTCGCGCCCGAGCAGGGCCAGTTCCTGCACCTGCTGGTCGGCCTGCTCGGTGCCAGGCGGGTGCTCGAGATCGGCACCTTCACCGGCTACAGCGCGCTGTGGATGGCCCAGGCGCTGCCCGCGGATGGCCGCCTGGTCGCCTGCGACGTCAGCGCGGAGTGGACCGACATCGCACGGCGCTACTGGGAGGAGGCCGGGGTCGCCGAGCGCATCGACCTGCGTCTCGCCCCCGCGCTCGAGACGCTCGATCAGCTGCTCGAGAAGGAGCGTGGGCACTATGACCTGGCCTTCATCGACGCCGACAAGGCCAGCTACGAGGCCTACTACGAGGGGTGCCTGAAGCTGCTGCACGGCAACGGCCTGGTGGTGATCGACAACACCCTCTGGTCCGGGCGCGTCATCGATTCCGCGGTCGACGACGAGGACACCGTCGCGATCCGCCAGTTCAACGACAAGCTGCACGCCGACGAGCGGGTCGACCTGAGCCTGCTGCCGCTCGCCGACGGGCTCACCCTGGCACGCAAGCGCTGACCGATTCCACCCCGTGACGAGGTATTGATGAGCTACGATCCGAACAACGTCTTCGCCCGCATCCTGCGCGGCGAGTTGCCGTGCAACAAGGTCTACGAGGACGAGCATGCGCTGGCCTTCCACGACATCGCGCCGCAGGCGCCGGTGCACGTGCTGGTGATCCCGAAGGGCGCGTACGTGTCCCAGGACGACTTCGCTGCCGATGCGCCCGACGCGCTGATCGCCGGGTTCTGGCGCGCCGTGGGCAGGGTGGCGCGCCAGCTCGGGGTGGTCGAGGCCGGTTACCGCTTCCTCGCCAATACGGGGCCGGACGCCCACCAGGAGGTGCCCCACTTCCACGTCCACATCTTCGCCGGTCGCGACCTCGGGCGCATGATCAAGCGGTTCGAGGGCTGATGCGCATCCATCACACCATGCTGCGGACCGGTGACCTCGAGCGTGCGATCCGCTTCTACACCGAGGTGCTCGGCATGCAGTTGCGCCGGCGCCAGGACTACCCCGACGGCGAGTTCACGCTCGCCTTTCTCGGCTTCCCCGACGATCCCGACGGGGCGCAGATCGAGCTCACCTACAACTGGGGCGTCGACGCCTACGAGGTCGGTACCGGCTACGGCCACGTCGCCATCGAGGTCGCCGACGTCCACGCCGCCACCGCGGCGGTCCGCGCGCGCGGTGGCAAGGTGATCCGCGACGCCGGACCGATGAATGCCGGCACGTCGGTCATCGCCTTCGTCGAGGATCCCGACGGCTACCCGATCGAGTTGGTCGGGCCGCGCAGGGGCTGACCGGCCGCGGGCGTCGCGGCCACCCGCCGGAATGGCCCCTGAGACCGCCCACCTGGTCGTCGGCGGGGGCGTCCTGATCGCCGGCGCGGTGTGGGCGGCCTGCCTCGCGCTGCTGCAGCGCCAGCGGGCCTGGCCGCGCGTCGAGCAGGGCCGCTGGTCCCTGCCCGGCCTCGGGGTGGCGCAGGCGGTCACGCGGGCGCTCGCCCTGCTGGCCGGTGCGACCCGGGTCCGTCGTCGCGGCGAGCACGCCCTCGCGGTCGCCCTCGGCGGTTGCGTCGCGTCCCTCGAGTTCGCGCCGGGGCGCGACGGCACGGACCTGGAAGCACGGCTCGACTGGACGCGCGGCGCGCGCATGTTCGGCTTCCTGATGGGACTGCTGGTGCTGGTCGTGCAGCCGGCGGTGATCCTCGGCATCGGCGGGGCCCTGTGGCACTGGTTCGCCAGCGATCCCACCGACGAGGGACGGCACACGGCGTGGCAGGTGGTGCAGATCGCACACGTGCTCTGGCCGCCGTTCCTGGTCTACGCCATCCACCGTCACCTGCGTCGCCAGGCGCGGCAGGTGATCGAGCAACTGGTCCGCGACCTGGACGGGCCGGCTTCGGACGGCGTCGGCTGAGCCGGGGGGGCCGCCTGCGGCGGCTGCGTCACAGCGCCCTGAGGCGCTCGAGGTAGGCCACCTCGTCGGGCGGGTTTCCGTCGCGCTGGCCGAGCCACAGGGCCTCGGCGAGGCATTCGATCATGGCGTGCTCGGCGGCATGGCGGTCGCCGGCCCTGGCCACCAGCCGGCGGTGCACGTCGCAGATGCCGGCCGGCCGGTCGGTGGAGAGCTGCTCGTGCAAGGCAAGGTGCAGACCCATGTGCAGGAACGGGTTGGTCTCGCCGCGCAGCGCCGTCCACTCCTGCTGCAGCGCCGTCTCCTCCGACGACTCCAGCAGGGCGTGATACTCCGGGTGCTGGGCGACCACGTCGGCGATCATGGCCTCCATCGGCTCCAGGGGACGTCCCTCGCGGTGCTTTGCCCAGGCGTCGATCCAGGCGTGGCGCAGCTCTTCGCGATTGTCGCTGTACATCAGGCGGTTCTCCGTGTCTTGTCCGGCCAGGCGCACAGGTCCGCCACCACGCAGCCGGGGCAGTCGGGTTTGCGCGCGGTGCAGACGTAGCGTCCATGCAGGATGAGCAGGTGGTGAGCGTCGCGCAGGAACTCGGGTGGCGTTGCCGTGACCAGGCCGTCCTCGACCTGGCGCGGCGTTCTGCCCGACGCCAGCCCGGTGCGGTTGGCGACGCGGAAGATGTGGGTGTCGACCGCCATGGTCGGCTCGCCGAAGGCGGTGTTGAGCACCACGTTGGCGGTCTTGCGCCCCACGCCGGGCAGCGCCTCGAGCGCGGCGCGCTCGCGCGGCACGCGGCCGCCGTGGCGCTCGATGAGCTGGGCGCTCAGCTTGACGACGTTCTCGGCCTTGGTGTTGAACAGGCCGATGCGCCGGATGTGGCGCTTCACGCCATCGACGCCGAGCGCGACCATCTTCGCGGGCGTGCCCGCCTCGCGGAACAGCGTGCGTGTCGCCTCGTTGACACTGCGATCGGTCGCCTGCGCCGAGAGCACCACGGCGACCAGCAGCTGGTAGGCGGAGCGGTAGCGGAGCTCGCTCTTGGGCTCGGGAATCGCCGCGGCGAGGCGGGTGTAGAACTGTCGGACCTGGCGCGGGGTCATGGGGTGCGCATGGCGTGGACCTGCGACCATTCTACCCACTGCGTCCGGGGCGGTGGAGCCTCAGCCGCCTTGCGTAGCGGTCTTGCCCCTCGCCTCGGTGGCCTCCACCTGCACAGCACCGGCCTCTGGGGGTGTCGGCGCGGAGTGTGCCGCGGTCGACTCGTCCACTCCAGGCCAGGAACGGCAGCAGGGCGCGCATGGCGCGGCGCGCACGCTTGGCGAGCTGGACGAGGTCGGAATGCAGCATCGTGCCTGTGCGGGCACGACCGGGCCCGGGATGCCGGCAACGCCAGAGGTCAGGCGAAGGTGACCGAGTCTAGCGCGTTGGTGCACTGCAGTATCTCTCCACGATGGGAGGGATGCGCGTCGTACAACGCCCGACCGGTTGACCTCGCGTCGCCATCGGTCCACCTTCGGCCGAGCTACCAGGATGCCGTTGCCCATGTACACCCCTGCCGCGTTTCGCGAGGACGACCCAGCACACCTGCGCGCCCTGATCCGCGCTCACCCGCTCGCCACCCTGGTGATGCAGGGTGACGGAGGTCTGGTCGCCAACCACCTGCCGCTGCTGCTTCACGAGCGAGACGGTCGCGTTGCGCTGCGCGGCCACGTCGCGCGTGCCAACCCGCTTTGGCGGTCGCTCGGTGACGGCTGCCCGGCGCTCGCGGTGTTCCACGGGCCGCAAGCCTATGTCAGCCCGGGCTGGTATCCCTCCAAGCGTGTGGACGGCCGGGTCGTGCCGACCTGGAACTACGCCGTCGTGCACGCCCACGGCACGCTCGCGGCCATCGACGATCCGGCCTGGGTGCACGGCCTGGTGTGCGCACTGACCGACGTCCACGAGGCCCAGCAGCCCAAGCCCTGGGCGGTCAGCGACGCCCCGGACGACTTCGTCGAACAGATGGTGCGCGCCGTCGTGGGCATCGAACTGGCGGTTGCGCACCTCGAGGGCAAGTGGAAGATGAGCCAGAACCGCGCCCCGGCCGATCGCGACGGCGTGGTGGAGGGGCTGCGGGGTCTGGGAGACGCGGCGGAC
>JBFIFF010000020.1:0-12396 GCA_041602955.1 Gammaproteobacteria bacterium
CCCCTCCAGGGCCCGTACCCGCCCCTCGTTGCGCGTGCGCCGGGCCTTGATTCCCTGGCGGATCCATGCCTCCTCTCGCGCCAGCACCTTGTCGAACTCCGCCGCGGCGCGCGCCTCGGCCTCGAGTTCGGCGGCGCGCCGGCGGCGGTAGGTGGCGTAATCGCCCGGGTAGCTGGCGAGCCGCCCCCGATCGAGCTCGACGATGCGCGTCGCCAGCCGCTGCAGGAACGCCCGGTCATGGGTCACGAACAGCAGTGCCCCGGTGAAATCGGCGAGGAACGACTCCAGCCAGGTGATCGACGGCAGGTCGAGGTGGTTGGTCGGCTCGTCGAGCAGCAGCAGGTCGGGCTCGACCACCAGCGCGCGGGCCAGCAGCGTACGGCGTCGCGCGCCGCCCGAAAGGGTCGCGTACGGCGCGTCGGCCGGCAGGCCAAGGCGCGAGACCGCACGCTCGGCCCGCTGCCGCAGCGCCCAGCCGCCGGCCGCCTCGAGGTGGTGCTGCACCTCGGCGAGGCGCGCCAGGCCGGTCGCGTCGTCGTGGCCGTCGATGGCGTGGCTCAGGCGGTGGAACTCGGCGAGCAGCGCGCCCAGTTCGCCGAGGCCGCCGGCGACGACGTCGAACGTGGTGCCGTCGAGCGCCGCCTCCGCCCCCTCCTGGGCGAGGTAGCCGACGCGCAGCCCGGGGCGGCGCGCGACCTCGCCACGGTCCGGCTGCAGGTCACCGGCCACCAGACGCAGCAGCGTCGACTTGCCCGCGCCGTTGCGCCCGACCAGGCAGACCCGCTCGCCGGTGTCGATCGCCAGCGCGGCGGCATCGAGCAGCGCGTGGCCCGCCAGGTCGTAGCCGACGTCACGCAGGGTCAGCAGCATGGGCGAACGGCGTCGGACGCGGTCGCGCCGGCGGGATGACGGGGTCGCGGCGCTTGGGACATACTGGCGGGAACTCGGTCGCGGGCGGGCATTGTCGCACCGCCCCCGAAGGCCGGGCAATCGAGGGCCCGACCCGCCGATGAGCACCCCGAAGTACCAGGACCTCCGCGATTTCATCGCCCAGCTCGAGCGGCGCGGCGAGCTGAAACGCATCCGGGCGGAAATCGACCCGCGCCTGGAGATGACCGAGATCTGCGACCGCACGCTGCGCGCGGGCGGCCCGGCGCTGCTGTTCGAGCGACCGAAGGGTCACACCATGCCGGTGCTCGGCAACCTGTTCGGCACGCCCGAGCGGGTCGCGCTCGGCATGGGCCAGGAGAGCATCGAGGCACTGCGCGAGGTCGGGCGCACCCTTGCCTACCTCAAGGAGCCGGAACCGCCGGAGGGGCTGCGCGACGCGCTCGGCAAGCTGCCGCTGGTCAGGCAGGTGCTCAGCATGCAGCCGAAGACGGTCAGCCGTGCGCCGTGCCGCGAGCACGTCTACGAGGGACCCGACGTCGACCTCGGCCGGCTGCCGGTGATGACCTGCTGGCCCGACGACGCCGGTCCGCTGATCACCTGGCCGCTGGTGATCACGCGCGGTCCGGAGCGCAAGCGCCAGAACCTCGGCATCTACCGCCAGCAGGTGATCGCTCCGAACAAGGTGATCATGCGCTGGCTCGCCCACCGCGGCGGCGCGCTCGACTTCCGCGACTGGAAACGGACCCACCCGGGCGAGCCCTTCCCGGTCGCCGTCGCCCTGGGGGCCGACCCGGCGACCATCCTCGGCGCGGTGACGCCGGTGCCGGACACGCTGTCCGAATATGCCTTCGCCGGACTGCTGCGCGGTGCCAAGACCGAGGTGACCGACGCCTGCGACGGCCGTCTGCAGGTGCCGGCGCGCGCCGAGATCGTGCTCGAGGGACACATCGACCCCGACGAGACCGCCGACGAGGGGCCGTTCGGCGACCACACCGGCTACTACAACGAGGTCGACCGCTTCCCGGTGTTCACCGTCACCAGGATGAGCCACCGCGACGACCCGATCTACCACAGCACCTACACCGGCCGGCCGCCCGACGAACCGGCGGTGCTCGGCGTGGCACTCAACGAGGTGTTCGTGCCACTGCTGCAGCGCCAATTCCCCGAGATCGCCGACTTCTACCTGCCTCCGGAAGGCTGCTCCTACCGCCTCGCCATCGTCAGCATGCGCAAGCAGTACCCGGGCCACGCCAAGCGCGTGCTGTTCGGTGTGTGGTCGTTCCTGCGTCAGTTCATGTACACCAAGTTCGTGATCGTCACCGACGACGACATCGACATCCGCGACTGGAAGGATGTGATCTGGGCGCTGACCACGCGCATGGACCCGGTGCGCGACACCACCCTGGTCGAGAACACGCCGATCGACTCCCTCGACTTCGCCTCGCCGGTGGCCGGCGTGGGCGGCAAGATGGGACTCGATGCGACGTCGAAGTGGCCGGGCGAGACCGCGCGCGAATGGGGCCGGCCGATCCGGATGGACGCCGCGGTGCGCGCGCGCGTGGACGCCATGTGGGACGAGCTCGGCATCTTGCCCGGCGGCGGCTGACGCGGCGGGTATACTGCCCCCCACCCCACCGATCGGCACCAGCGAAGGACGCGCGATGCGCACGATCATGGTCGTCAACCCCAAGGGCGGCTGCGGCAAGACCACCCTGGCGACCAACCTCGCCGGCACCTATGCCAGCCAGGGCGCACGCGTCGCGCTGGCCGACTACGACCCGCAGGCGTCGAGCCTCGCCTGGCTGGCGGCGCGCCCGGCCGACCGCCCGGCGGTCCACGGCGTCCCGGCCACGCCCGGCGAGGAGCCGCCGCTGCCGCGCGGCTGCGAGGTGCTGGTCATGGACGCCCCCGCCGGCATCGCCGGCAAGCCGCTCAAGCGGCTGTGTCGCGCCGCGCAGACCGTGCTGGTGCCGGTGCTGCCGTCGCCGATCGACATCCGCGCCGCGGCGCGCTTCCTGGAGGAGCTGCTCGCGCTCGGCCGGGTGACCAAGGGCCGCCTGCGCGTCGGCGTGGTCGCCAACCGGGTGCGCGAGAAGACCCTCATCTCGACCACCCTCGACCACTTCCTGCGCTCGCTCGACGTGCCGTTCGTCGCCAGCCTGCGCGACACCCAGAACTACATCCGCGCCGCCGACCGGGGCCTGAGCATCGCCGAGCTGACGCCGTTCACGGTCGCCTACGACCGCGTCCAGTGGGCACCCCTGCTCGGCTGGCTCGACAGCGCTGCCAGCCGCCCCGCACCGAAGTGAGCACCCGTCGGCGCCGACTGACCTGGGCCAATGCCCGCCGCGCCGGACTCGCCTAGGGTGACCCTTCCACAGGCCGAGGAACCTGCATGCCCTATTCCATCCGGGTCGAGCCGAGCGGGCACCGCTTCGAGGCCGCCGCCGACGAGAGCCTGCTCGACGCAGCCCAGCGCCAGGGGCTGGTGCTGCCGTACGGCTGCCGCAACGGGGCCTGTGGCACGTGCAAGGCACGGGTCCTGCGCGGACGTGTCACCTACCCGGGGGAAGGTCCTGGAGCCCTCGAGGCCGACGAGGCCGAGTCGGGGCACGCGCTGCTGTGCCAGGCGCGCGCGGCCGGGGACCTGGTGATCGAGGTCGGCGAGATCCAGGAGGTCGGCGACCTGCGCCCCGAGCGGCTCGCCGTGCGTGTCCAGGCCTTGGAGCGGCTCAACCACGACGTCATGCGCCTGCGGCTGCAGCTGCCGCGTGACCGGCGGCTGCAGTTCCTCGCCGGCCAGTATGTCGAGGTGATCACCCGCGACGGCAAGCGCCGCGCCTACTCGCTGGCCAACCCGCCGCACGACGACGACGCGCTGGAGCTGCACGTGCGCTTCGTCCCCGGCGGCGACTTCACCGAGCACGTCTTCGGGGGCATGCGCGCGGGCGAGGTGCTGCAGATCCAGGGCCCGCTCGGCCGGTTCACGCTGCGCGAGGCGTCGCCCAACCCGGTGGTGCTGGTCGCCGGGGGGACCGGATTCGCGCCGATCAAGGGCCTGCTCGAGCACGCCTTCCACGTCGGCATCGCGCGGCCGCTGCACCTCTACTGGGGGGTGCGCGCCGCACGCGACCTCTACCACGCCGCGCTGCCCGAGGCGTGGGCCGCGGCCCACGCCAACTTCCGCTACACGCCGGTGCTCTCGGAGGCGCGGCCGGAGGACGCCTGGACCGGGCGCCACGGCCTGGTCCACGACGCAGTCGTCGCCGATCACCCCGACTGCGCGGGGCTCGATGTCTACGCCGCCGGGCCGCCGGTCATGGTGCGCGCGGTGTGCGATGCCGTAGTCGCACGCGGCCTGCCGGAGGCGCGCTTCTACAGCGATCCGTTCGAGTGGGGGGTGCCGACCGAGTAGGTCCGGGTCGGCTCGCTAAGCGCCGGCCGTGCGCAACAACTCGGCCCGGGCGTCCTCCTGGCCCGGCAGCCGCAGCGCTCCAACCTCGCCCTGCCCCACCGCGAGGCGGCTCGCCGCCTCGGCGGCCTGGCGCGCCGCTTCGCGGTAGCAGGCGGCGGCGGCCTCGTGCTCGCCAAGGTGCTCGAACAGGGCGCCCAGCTCGCGCCGCGCCTCGACCGTCGGTGCCTCGGCCAGGCTGCTCTCGAACGCGCCGCGCGCCTTGCCCCAGAGCTTGTTGCGCACCGCCAGGCGCGCCACGGTCAGCAACAGCACCGGGTTGCGCGGATCGCCGGCCAACCAGCCCTCGGCCACCTCCAGCTGGCGTGCCGGCTTGCCGCCGTCGACCACGCCGTAGAGGCGCGCGAGGCGGTCGTTCATCTGCCGGTTGAGGGCCTCGCGCAGCAGCGGCTCGGCGAGGTCGCCGCGCTCCTTGCGCACCAGGTGACCGACGTAGGTCTGTACCAGCAACTCGTTGACGCGCAGGTCCTTGGGCACCCGCTGCCAGGTCGCGACCAGGTCGTCGACCTCGCCATCGGCGCTCTCGTCGAGCAACTCGCCATGCACCTTCAGCTCGAGGACGGCGTATTCGCTCGCCGGCATGGCCCGGCGCCGACGCAGTTCCGGGAGCAGAGCGGCGAGGCGTGTCCAGGCGCGCAGCTCGAGCAGCAGCCGCATCTGCAGCCTGAGCACCTGGCGGTGGCGTGGCGCCTTGTTCAGCAGCTGGGTCAGCGTCGACTCGGCCTGCTCCAACTGCCCGTGGTCGAGCTGCAACTCGGCCTGGGTCAGACCGATGGCGAGCGCGGCCTCCGGCTCGGTGTCGTGGGCGAGCCGCAGGTAATGGTCGCGACGCTCGTCGGCGCCCTGTTCCGGGGCCGCGCGCGCCGCGGCGAGGTAGTGCAGCAGGGGGGTCTCGCTGTGGTCGGCCCGCTGCAGCAGGCGGCGCTCGGCCGCGCCCCAGTCGGCCTCGGCGCAGGCCAGCAGCCCCTCGGTCAGGCCGCGGCGTGCCTTGAGCGCACGGCGGCGGCCGCTCCAGCCGCGCAGCCGTCGCGGCAGCCGGGTCGCGCCACCGGCCAGGCGCAGCGCGTAGTAGAGCAGCGCGAAGGCGACCAGCAGCAGCACCACCAGCACCGCCAACGACATCTCGACGGTCCACACCCCGACCGCGATCAGCACGTAGCCGGCGTCGCTGAGCAGCAGCTGGGCCGCGGCCGTCGCCACGAACAGCACCAGCAGCAGGCCGATGAGCAGCTTCACGAGTCGCCGCCGCGTGCTTGGCGGTAGGCGGGACTGGCGCGCAGCGCGCGCAGCGCCCCTCCCACCTCGGGCAGCGGCGGGGCCAGCTCGACGGCGAGCAGCCGGTCGAGCTCGGCGACCATCGCCTGGGTCGCGGTGTGCTCCGGATCGAAGTAGGTCGCGGCCCAGTCGCGCGCGCTGCGCAGGCTCTCGACGTACAGCGGACCCTCGCCGCGCAGCACGGCCAGGCGCGCCGCGTCGAGCTGCAGGCGCAGGTTCTGGTAGAGGAAGTACTCCAGTTCGGGGGCCAGCATCGGCTCGACCGGCTGATCGTTGCGACGCACCTCGACCAGCTGCCTGAGCTCACGCCACGCGACGTCGAGTGCCTCGCGCCAGTTCTCGCCCCGCGCCCCCGCGTCCGACCCCGCCGCCGGGTCCGCCGCGCGCGGGTCGCCGGCGCGGTAGCGGGCTCCGAGGACCGGCAGCGTCTCGGCGCGCTTGGCCAGGCTGCGCAGCGCCAGCGCCAGACCCTCGACGTCGACCCGTGGCACGGCGCGCAGCGCGGCGATCTCGTCGGCGACCTGCTCGCGGACGTCGAGCCACGTGGGATCGGCGAGGTCGTTGAGCCGGCCGTCGGCGGCCTGCAGCGCGGCGATCGCCGCGGGCACGTCGCCGGCCAGAGCCAGGCGGTGGGCGGCGACGCGCATCAGGTACTCGATCTCGGCGACGATCCAGCGATTGCGGTCCTGGCCGACCTCCTCGCGCAGCGCCAGGTAGGTCTGCTCGGCCAGCTCGCGCTGGCGCTCCAGCGCCTCCTGCTGCCCGGCGAGCCCTGCGGCCAGCTCGGTGAGCCGCACGTCAAGCGCCGCGCCGGTCGACGTGCTCGCGGCCTGCGCCGCGGTCAGCCGACCGTCGAGCGCACCCTGTGCGTCGGCCGCACTGGCGAGACGTGCACGCAGGTCCTGCCAGGCGAGGTAGGCGCCGATCCCGACGAGCAGCGCGACCAGCAGCGCGACGATGGCGAGCCAGGGTCTGCGGGCGCGCGCCGGCCCGGTGTCGGCCTGGGGCGGGGCGTCGTCCCCGGGACGCCCCGGCGCGTCCGCTGGAACGTCCCCCGGCGCCGCATCGTGGGTCGTTGTCGCCGCCTCGGGCTCCCTGCGTTCCGGATCGCTCATCGTTACTCTCTCGACGGTGCGGTGGCTGAGCGCCGCCAGGCGATGACGGCCTCGAGGAGTCCCTGGTCGCTCGAAGACCGGGCCACGCGGGCCACCCGTCCGACGCCCAGATCACGGGCCTGTTGTAGCACACGACCGCTGGCGACAACCAGCGGCGTGGCCTGCAGCAGCCGGCGCCCCGCGTCGCCCAGCAGCGTGCACAGGTTCCGCGCTCCCTCGACGCTGGTGATCACGGCCACGTCGACCTCGCCGGCCCGCCAGCGTGCCAGCAGCGGAGCCGGGTCGGCGTCGGGCAGGGCGCGCCGGTAGACCTCGGCGTAGGCCACCTCGGCGCCACGCGCGCGCAGCGTCTCGGCGAGCAGTTCACGCCCTCCCTCGCCGCGAAAGATCACCACTCGCTTGCCGCGCATGTCGCCGAGCGCGGGGTGCTCGAGCAGCGCCTCGCTGTCGAAGCGCTGCTCGGGACGCAGCGCCGGGGCCAGGCCACGCTCGACCAGTGCACGGGCGGTGGCGGCGCCAATCGACGCCGTCACCAGCCCCGGCGGCCAAGAGCGTCGCGTACGCACCGCGGCGACGCCCCGCTCGACGGCGTTGGCACTGATGAAGATGGCGAGGTCGAAGCGCTCGAGGGCATCGATCACCGCGTCGGCGGCGCGCGGATCGGTGGGCGGGGCGATGTCGATCGCGGGGAAGCGGATCGGGGTGCCGCCGGCGTCGGCGACCAGCGTGCAAAGCGGCTCGGCCTGGTGCGCCGGCCGGGTCACCAGCACCCCCACCCCGGCGAGCGGGGCCTGCCCCGCGACGGGCGTCATTCCGGGGCGGCCGCGTAGACCTCGCGCAAGATGCGCTCGGCGCCGCGTTCGAGCAGCTCCTCGGCGAGCGCGGTGCCCAGCGCCGCGGCCTCTGACGCCGGGCCGTGCCGTTCGCCGCGGATCACCTCGCGCCCGTCCGGGGAGCCCACCAGGCCGCGCAGCCAGACCCGATCGCCGTCGAGCTCGGCGTAGCCGGCGATCGGCACCTGGCAGCCTCCCATCAGGCGCGCGTTGAGGGCCCGCTCGGCAGCGAGCTGGACGCTGGTGCGCGGGTCCGCCAGCGGCGCCAGCAAGGCGTTGATGCGGGCATCCTCGACACGGCACTCGATGCCGATCGCCCCCTGGCCGATCGCCGGCAGACTGCGCTCGGGTGGCAGCAACTCACGGATGCGTTCGCCGAAACCGAGCCGCAGCAGCCCCGCGCCGGCGAGGATGACGGCGTCGTACTCACCGGCGTCGAGACGTGCCAGGCGCGAGTTGACGTTGCCGCGCAGGTCGCGGATGCGCAGGTCGTCGCGCCAGGCCAGCAGCTGGCATTGACGGCGCAGGCTGCAGGTCCCGACCACGGCCCCCTCGGGCAGGTCGGCGAGCCGCGCGTGGGTGTTGGAGACGAAGGCGTCGCGATGCTCGGCACGATCGAGCACGACCGCCAGGTGCAGCCCTTCGGGGAACGCGACCGGCACGTCCTTCATCGAGTGGACCGCCAGATCGGCACGCCCGTGGAGCATGCCCTGTTCGAGTTCCTTGACGAACAGCCCCTTGCCGCCGACCTTGGCCAGCGGACTGTCGAGGATCTTGTCGCCCCGGGTGGTCATCTTGACCAGCTCGACCACCAGCCCGGGATGGTGGCGGCGCAGCTCGGCGGCGACGTGTTCGGCCTGCCACAGGGCGAGCGGGCTCTTGCGCGTGGCGATGCGGACGGTCTCGGCGGTCATCGAGTGGCCTCGGGGCGGGAACCGGGATGGTATCGGCGCCCGTCTACGCTGGCAAACCGCGTCCAGGCCGACGACGGGTAAACCCTTACCCCGACATGAGTATTCACCGCGCCGGCGCCCGTCGTTAGAGTGATTGCATGCGCAAGAACGCCCGCCTCCACCGCACCGGCCTGCGCTCGCCCACGGGGTGGCTGGCGATCGCGCTGGCCTGGTTCCTCGCCGCCAAGGCGCTCGCCCAGCCGGTGCCCGTTGCGGGCGACCTGCAGCAGCTCGGTGCCGCGGTCCGCGCCGATGGCACGCCGCTGGTCCTGGTGGTGTGGGCCCACGACTGCCCGTACTGCCGGGTGCTCGACGAGCAGATCCTGCGCCCGCTCCAGGCGAGCGGCGAACTCACGGGGCGGGTGCTGCTGCGCCGGGTCGATATCGATGGCGGCCGCCTGGTCGACTTCGACGGCCGGGCGGTCGGCGCCGGGGCACTCATCGACCGCTACCGCGCGCGGCTGACCCCGACCGTGCTGTTCCTCGACGGCGAGGGGCGTGAACTGACCGAGCGCCTGGTCGGCATCAACAGCGTGGACTTCTACCCGGCCTACCTCGACCGGGCCATCGAGACCGCCGTCCGGGTCCTGCGCGAGGGCGGGCTCAAGCCCCGCCCCTGAGCAGCGCGCGCAGTGCCGCGGCGTGGCGCCGGCTTACCTCGAGCCGCTCGTCGCAGCCCTCCAGCTCGACCTTCAACGTGCCCCCCTCGTTGACCAGCGCACGCAGTGCGTGGCGCGCCACCAGGGCATTGCGGTGGATGCGCACGAATCGGTCGCCAAACTCGTCGTGCAGCGCCTTCAGCGACTCCTCGAGCAGCAGTTCACCTTCGGGGTAGACCATGCGCACGTACTTCTGGTCGGCGTTGAAGAAGATCACCTGGTCGACCGGGACCGTCACCAGGTCGCCGTGTCGGCGTGCGCAGAGGAAGGCGCGCGCGACGTCACCCTCCGTCGCGGCGAGCGCGCTCAGCTGCGCGCGATTGACACGCCTGCAGCCGGCCAGCGCCGCGGCGAGGCGCTCGCCGCGCACCGGCTTGAGCAGGTAGTCGACGGCCTGGTGGCGGAACGCCTCGAGCGCGTGCTCGCCGTAGGCGGTGGTGAAGATCACCGCCGGCGGGGTCTCCAGGGCGGCCAGGTGGCGCGCGGCCTCGAGCCCGTCCATGCCCGGCATGCGGATGTCGAGCAGCACCACGTCGGGGTGCAGGCGATCGGCCTGGGCGAGCGCCTCGGCGCCGTGCCCCGCCTCCCCGATCACCTCGACGTCGTGCATGGTCTCGAGCTGGCGACGCAGGCGCTCGCGCGCCAGCGGCTCGTCGTCGACGACCAGCACGCGCATCACGGCAGCCTGCGCGACGGCAGGCGCAGCGTGGCACGGAAGCGTTCCGCCTCGACCTCGGTGCGCAGCAGGCCGTCCCGCCCGTAGAACGCCGCGAGACGCGCGGTGATGTTCTCCAGCGCCATGCGATTGCCCGGCAGACGCGGGCCGTGCGCGCTGCCCAACGGGTTGTCGATCACCAGCACCGCCCCGTCCTCTTCGCGCCGCCCGTGCACGCGCAGCGTGCCGCCGTCGGCGCGTGGCTCGATGCCATGGTAGACCGCGTTCTCGAGCAGCGGCTGGACGATCAGTGCCGGCATCGCCTGCTCGCCGTCGAGACCGTCGACCTGCCAGTCGACCTGCAGCCGCTCGCCCAGACGCAACCGCTCGATGTTCAGGTAGCGCTGGGCGAGCTCGAGCTCGAGGGCCAGCGGCACCCCGGCCGATGGATCGGCGAGGCTGGCGCGAAACAACTCGGCGAGGTCCTCGATGGTCGCCTCGGCGACCTCGGGTCGGCTGCGCGTGAGGCTGGCGACGGTATTGAGGCTGTTGAACAGGAAGTGCGGGCGGATGCGCGCCTGCAGCGCCTCGAGGTGGGCGCGCGTCTCGGCCAGCACCTGGCGCTGCCACTGGTGGCGCACGTAGAAGTAGCGCAGCGACAGCGCACCGGCGATGGCGCCGATCGCCAGGCTGCGCCAGACGAACCCCTCGCGCCACCCCCCCGGGAGCAGCAGGTCGAGGCCGAGCGCGTCGACCAGGGCGATGGCCACCAGGGTCACCGCGAGCACCACCGCGAGCAGCAACGCGTAGGCAGCGGTCGCGGCCGGCACGTCGGCGAGTCGCGCCAGGCGGCGCCGCGCCAGGCACAGCACCGCGGTCACGCTGAGCGCGACCCACTGCACGAACAGCGACACCATGCCCAGGTCGGTCCAGCGGTCGCCGCCGGTCGCCGGGGCGAGGCTCAACACCAGTGCCAGCATCTCGCCGATCACCACCACGGCGAAGACGATGCGCAGCCCGCAGAAATCGGGCAGGAAGCTGGTCGGCATGTCGCTGGCGATCGGCTGGCGGCCCATGGCACCCGCTCGTCCTCTCCTGCGCCAAGTCTACCCCGGGTCCGGCTGCTATACTGCGCCGCCTTCACGGCATGCAGCACGGGCAGCAGCGATGAGCGACGACAAGCCGGCCGACAAGCTCTGGGGCGGGCGCTTCAGCGAGCCGACCGACGCGTTCGTCGAAGACTTCACCGCCTCGGTCGGCTTCGACCGCCGCCTCTACCGCCAGGACATCGCCGGCTCGATCGCCCACGCCACCATGCTGGCCCGTGCCGGGGTCCTGAGCGACGACGATGCCGCGCAGATCGTCGCCGGCCTCGAGCAGATCCGCACCGCCATCGAGGCCGGTGGCTTCGACTGGTCGGTGGGCCTCGAGGACGTCCACATGAACGTCGAGGCGCGGCTGACCGAACGGGTCGGCGACGTCGGCAAGCGGCTGCACACCGGCCGCTCGCGCAACGACCAGGTCGCCACCGACATCCGCCTGTGGCTGCGTGACGAGATCGACGTCATCTGCACCACGCTTGAACGGCTCATGCGTGGGCTGGTCGGCCTCGCCGAGCGCGAGGCGGAGACCATCCTGCCCGGGTTCACCCACCTGCAGGTCGCGCAGCCGGTCACCTTCGGCCACCACGTGCTGGCCTGGTTCGAGATGCTCCGGCGCGACCACGGCCGCATGCGCGACTGCCGCGCCCGGGTCAACGTCATGCCGCTCGGTGCCGCGGCGCTGGCCGGCACCAGCTTCCCGATCGATCGTGCGGTGACGGCGGAGCTGCTCGGCTTCGACAGCGTGGCCGAGAACTCGCTCGACGCGGTCAGCGACCGCGACTTCGCGATCGAATTCTGCGCCGCCGCGAGCCTGACCATGATGCACCTCTCGCGCATCGCCGAGGAGCTTGTGCTGTGGTCGTCGGCGCAGTTCGACTTCGTCGCCCTGCCCGACCGGTTCTGCACCGGCTCGTCGATCATGCCGCAGAAGAAGAACCCCGACGTGCCCGAGCTGGTGCGCGGCAAGAGCGGCCGCGTCTACGGCCACCTGGTGGCACTGCTGACGCTGATGAAGTCGCAGCCGCTGGCCTACAACAAGGACAACCAGGAGGACAAGGAGCCGCTGTTCGACGCCGTCGACACGGTCAAGGACTCCCTGCGCGCCTTCGCCGACATGCTGCCCGAGCTGCGCGTCAACGCCGAGCGCATGCGCGCCGCGGCCCGCCAGGGCTTTGCCACCGCGACCGACCTGGCCGACTACCTGGTGCGCAAGGGCATGCCGTTTCGCGACGCCCACGAGGTGGTGGGCAAGGCGGTGCGCTTCGGCGTCGAGAGCGGGCGCGACCTGGCCGAGATGGGCCTGGAGGAGCTGCAGCGCTTCTCGCCGGCCATCGAGGAGGACGTCTACGCGGTGCTCTCGCTGGAGGGCTCGGTCGCCGCGCGCGACCACTTCGGCGGCACGGCACCGGCGCAGGTGCGCGCCGCGGTCGGGCGTGCCCG
>JBFIFF010000021.1:0-12332 GCA_041602955.1 Gammaproteobacteria bacterium
CACCAGGTCGCCGGCGTGGATCACCGCGCCGCCGATCAATGTCTTGTCGATCTCGCACGTCAGCCTGACGTCGCGACCGAGATGCTTCTTGAGCGCCCCTGCGAGCTTGGTCTGCTGCCCCTCGCTGAGCTCGAACGCCGAGACCACCTGTGCGTCGATGGTCCGCTCGGCCTCGGCACGTAAGGCGGCGTACTGCGCGGCGACCTCACCGAGCAGGCCAAGGCGCCGGTTGCCCGCGAGGACCCGCACCAGGTTGCGGCCGGCGTCGTCGAGGGCGTCGCCGCAAACGTCGATGAACAGGTCGGCCACCTGGCCGCTGGACACCCCCGGACTGGCCAGGATCTGGCGGACGTCGACGTCCGCGCTGACCGCCGCCGCGGCCTCGAGCATGGTGCTCCAGGACGCGAGGCTGTCTTGCTCCTGCGCCAACTCGAAGACGGCCTGCGCGTAGGGTCGGGCCACGGTGGATAGTTCAGCCATCGCGGTGCCGCCCTACAGGTTGGCCACCAGCTCGTCGAGCAGGTCGGCGTGGGCCTTGGCGTCGATTTCGCGGGCGAGGACCTTCCCGGCCCCGGAGACCGCCAGCGCGACCACCTCGCCGCGCAGCTGCTCCTTGGCCCGGTTGACCTCCTGGGCGATCTCGGCCCGCGCGGCCTCGAGCAGCCGCTGGCCCTCGGCCCGTGCCTCGCCCTTGGACTCCTCGACGATCTCGGTGGCGCGCTTCTGCGCCTGGGCGATCAGTTCGGCGGCCTGTTCCTTGGTCTCGGCCAGCAGTTCCTTGGCGCGCTTCTCGGCAAGCTCCTTCTCGTGCTTGCCCCGCTCGGCGGCGGCGAGGCCGTCGGCGATCTCCTTGCGGCGCGCGTCCAGCGCACCGACGATCGGCGGCCAGATGAACTTCATGCAGAACCAGACGAACAGCGCGAACGAGATCAGCTGAACGATGAGCGTCAGGTTGATATTCATGCTTTACCTCGCGTTGCGTGCGGGAGGTGACGGGGGAGAACGGTCGTCCGTTAACCCGCCACCGCGAACAGCACGTAGAACGCGATACCGACAGCGATCATCGGCACGGCGTCGACCAGACCCATGACGATGAAGAACTGCGTGCGCAGCATCGGGATCAGCTCGGGCTGGCGCGCGGCCCCCTCGAGGAAGCGGCCGCCGAGGATGCCGATGCCGACGGCGGCACCGAGGGCACCAAGGCCCATCATCAGGGCGCCAGCGATAAAGAGGAGTGCACTTGCTTCAGACATTTCTCTCTCCTGTGAGCAAAGTGGCCGCCAGGGCCAGGTCGATCAATGGTCGTCGGGAACGTGGTGCGCCATGTCGAGGTAGACGATGGTCAGGGTCATGAAGATGAACGCCTGCAGCAACACGATCAGGATGTGGAAGACCGCCCACGCCCACTGCAGGGCGATGCCGAACGCGCCGAGGAGAAACCCTCCGCTGTACATCAGGGCGATCAGGATGAAGATCATCTCGCCGGCGTAGAGGTTGCCGAACAGTCGCAGCGAGTGCGACACCGGCTTGGCCAGCAGGTTGACCCCTTCGAGGAGCAGGTTGATCGGCACGAACAGCGCCATGACGAGCGGGTTCTTGCTCTCGAACGGATGCAGCGTGAGCTCGGCGGCGAAGCCCTTCGCGCCCTTCATCTTGAAGCTGTAGTAGAGCACCAGGATGAAGACGCCGATCGACATGCCGAAGGTGGCGTTGGGGTCGGTGGTCGGCACCACTTTCATGTAGGGGATGCCGATCGCCGTGGCGATCCACGGGATCAGGTCGACCGGAACCAGGTCCATCAGGTTCTGCAGCAGGATCCAGATGAACAGCGTCAGTGCGAGTGGCGCGACCAGGTCGTTCTTGCCGCTGAAGCTGCCGCGAACGTTCTCGTTGATGAAGTCGACGATCCACTCGATGAAGTTCTGCGCCGCGCCGGGCACGCCCGCGCTCGCCTTCTGACCGACCTTGTGGAACCACCACAGGAACAGCACGCCGAGTCCGATCGACCAGAACAGGGTGTCGATGTGTAGCGCCCAGAAGCCCATCGCCCGGGCCTCCTCGGGACCATGCGCGATGCCCCAGCCGTGCTCGGGGTGCAGCCCGAACGTCAGGTTCTGGAGGTGGTGCTTGATGTAGCCCGAGGCCGTGAGTACTTCGCCTTCGACTGCCATGACCCTCGCTCATCCGTGTCCCGGTCTGACCTGCAGCAGCAGCGCCGGGAGTCCAGCTACAAAACCGAGCAGCAGCGGCAGCGGTTCCAGGTGCAGGAAGCCGATGCCGAGCGCGAACAGCAGCGCGACGGTCGCGAACCGCTCCAGCGCCGACAGGTACAGGACCTGGAGACTCTGCCTGGCCGTCAGGGCCCTGGCGCGGTTGGCCCGGCGCGCGCGCCAGTCCAGGAGCAGCAGGTTCGCCAGCGCCGTGGCCCCACCGAACAGGGCGGCGGGCCCCGACATCCCTCCCTGGACCACCTGGAAGATCGCCGCCACGAGGCCGACCGCAGTCAGCTGGAAGACGATCACGGTGACTTTGGAACGGTGGCGAATCCCCAAGCGCCGATGCTGCGATGCAACAAACGAAGTCCGGTCCATCCCTCCCGCGCCCCTTGCGGCGGCAGGCGGGTCATTCCTTCATCCGTCGAAACGGGGCGGGAGTATAAGGTGACCCCATAAATCTTGTCAATGAGGCGACAAAAATCATTGGGGGCACGCCGAGCCCGCGCGGGGTGGCGGTCACCCTGCGCGAGCCGGCTGCGGGGGTTCGCGGGTCAGGCGGCCTGGCGACGAACCTGCCCGAGCAGGTTGTTGGTGAACAGCGCCTTGTGGATGTCGCCGATGCTGATGATGCCGATCAGGCGCCCCTCCTCGTCGGTGACCGGGATGCGACGGAACCGGTGACGCACCATCTCGGAGGTGGCACGCAGCAGCGGGACGTCCGGGCGCACGCTGACCGCTCCTCGATGCATGACATCGGCGACGGTCAGGCCGAGCGTGGCACCGTACTGCTGCTCCATCTGTTCGAAGTCGCGGATCCCCGAGTTGCCCATCAGGTCCTCGAGACTCGGGAAAAGGTAGTGGAGGATGTCGCGCTCGGCGATGAAGCCGATCAGCCGCTGTTCGTCGTCGACGACGGGCAGACCGCTGATGCGGTTCAGGCACATCATCGCCGCGACCTCTTCGAGACGGGTCTCGGGCGTGGCGGTACGGACACTGCGGGTCATGACTTCTGCGACGAGCATGGCTGCCTCCTCTCTCGGCTTTGGCTGCGGGTCTTTCGCCCTGTGCAGCCTCATCCTAGGTGCGCACGTAAGTCATTGACCAATGAAATTATTTGATGTGTGCCAAAATTCCTTCCAGCTCCTCGGTCGAGTTGTACTCGATCACCAGGCGCCCCTTGCCAGCGCGTCCGTGGTCCAGGCGCACGCGCGCGGCGAGGCGTCCGGCCAACTCCTCCTCGAGGCGCCGGATGTCCGGATCGGGCCGGGGCGGCGGCTTCTTGCGATCGCCACCGAGCCAGCGCTTGACCAGCCGCTCGGTCTCGCGCACCGACAGCGCGCGGGCCGCGACCTGGCGTGCCGCCTCGACCTGGTGGGCTCCACCGAGGCCGAGCAGGGCACGCGCGTGGCCCATCTCCAGCGCGCGCTCCTCGACCAGCTTCTTGACCTCCGCCTCGAGCTCGAGCAGGCGCAGCAGATTGCTGACCGCGGCGCGGGAGCGCCCGACCGCCTCGGCCGCCCCCTGGTGGGTGAGCCCGAACTCCTCGACCAGGCGCTCCAGCGCGCGCGCCTCCTCGAGGGGATTGAGGTTCTCGCGCTGGATGTTCTCGATCAGCGCCATGGCCACGGCGGCCTCGTCGGGCACGTCGCGGACCACGGCCGGGATCTCATGGAGGCCGGCGAGCTGCGCTGCGCGCCAGCGCCGCTCGCCCGCGATCAGCTCGTAGCGCCCACCTGCGACCGGACGCACCACCACCGGCTGCACCACGCCCTGGGCGCGGATCGAGGCGGCCAGATCCTCGAGGCTCTCGGACCGCATGTCGCTGCGCGGCTGGTAGCGCCCGCGCTGTACCAGGTCGACCGGCAGGTTACGCAGCGCGGCCTGGTCGCCGGCCGGGCCGGGCAGAGTGCCCTTCCCGCTGCCGCCGAGCAACGCGTCGAGCCCGCGCCCGAGCCCCCGTTTCTTCGCCGTCATGGTCACCCTCCGTCGCTGCTCAGGCCGGGACCGCGGCCGGTGCGGCGCGCCGCTGTCGGCGCACCATCTCGCCGGCCAGCGCGAGGTAGGCGAGCGCCCCGCTCGAGGTCTTGTCATGGTGCATCGCCGGCACGCCGTGGCTCGGCGCCTCGGCGAGGCGGATGTTGCGCGGGATCACCGTGCGGTAGACGCGCTCGCCGAAGTGCTCCTCGAGCTGGCGCGAGACGTCGTTGGAGAGGTTGTTGCGCGGATCGAACATCGTGCGCAGCAGCCCCTCGAGCTCCAGCGACGGGTTGATCACCTCCTGGATCTGGCGCACCGTGTCGAGCAGCGACGAGAGCCCCTCCAGTGCGTAGTACTCGCACTGGATCGGCACGATCACGCCGTCGGCGGCGACCAGTGCGTTGAGCGTGAGCATGTTCAGCGACGGCGGGCAGTCGATCAGCACGAAGTCGTAGTCGCCAGCCACCGGTTCCAGAGCCCGGCGCAGGCGCTGCTCACGCGCCAGCGCCTGCATCAACTCGACCTCCGCGGCCGTCAGGTCGCCGTTGGCCGGCAGCAGGTCGAAGCCGTGCCCTTCGAGACGGATCCGGGTCTCGGCGGCATCCGACTCGCCGAGCAGCAGCGAGCAGCTGCTGCGCTCGAGCGCCTGCTTGTCGATACCGCAGCCGGTCGTCGTGTTGCCCTGGGGATCGAGGTCGACCAGCAGCACGCGGCACTTCAGTGCCGCCAACGAGGCGGCAAGGTTGACCGCGGTCGTCGTCTTGCCGACTCCGCCCTTCTGGTTGGCGATCGCGATTGTCCTGCCCATCGGGGTTCCTGCGCTACCGGAGCTCACTTCGCCCGGCCTGCCGTCGCGGGCACAAGCCGCACCAGGTGGCGTGCGGCGTCGAGCCCGGGGACCGCCAGCGGCACCACGTCACGCAGCACGATGTCCGGAGGCAGGGCCGCGAGCTCCTCGTCGGGCCGCTGCCCCTTCATGGCCAGGATCACGCCGGCGTCGGCGACCAGGTGGCGGCAGGCGGAGAGCATATCAGATATGTTCGCGAAGGCACGCGTGATCACCGCGTCGTAGCGACGCTGCGGACGGTGCGCCTCGGCACGGGCCTGCAGCGGGTGGGCGTTGGCCAGACCGAGCTCGATCACCGCCTGGCGCAGGAAGCGCACGCGCTTGCCGCTGGCGTCGAGCAGGGTCACGTCGAGCTCCGGCCGTGCGAGGGCGAGCGGGAGGCCGGGCAACCCGGCGCCGCTGCCGACATCGACCAGGCGACCTTCCGGCACCCAGGGCAGCACGGCGAGGGCATCGAGCAGGTGCCGGGTGACGATCGCGCCAGGGTCGTCCACCGCGGTCAGGTTGTAGACCCGGTTCCAGCGCCGCAGCAGCGTCGCGTAGCGCAGCAGGGCCGCCTGCGTCGTGTCGTCGAGGTCGAGGTCCAGGGCGACCAGGCCCTCGCGCAGCGCGTCGGCCGGCATCAGGCGGCGTTGCGGCCCGCCTCGAATGCCTGCTCGTTGATCGGTACCGCCTCCGGCTTGCGCTCGCGAAAGCGCTCGAGGATGCGCTCGCGCAGGCGCTCGGCCGGGAACGGCAGGTGCTCGGCGATGGCACCGAGCATCACCGTGTTGACCAGACGCAGGTCGCCGAGGCCGCGCGCGATCTCCCCCGCGTCGAAGGCGTGCAGCTTGACGCCGGCCGCGCGCATCTTGCCGACCGGGTCGTCTGGATACTCGAACAGGCCGACGCTGACCACCGGCGGTGCGAGTTGCAGGGTGTTGACCATGGCCACCCCCTCGGGGCGCAGGTAGTGGCACCAGCGCAGAGCCTCGGCCACCTCGAAGCCGACCATGATGTCGGCCGTGCCCGGGGCGATCGACGGCGACAGCACGCGCTCGCCGAAGCGCACGTGCGAGGTGACCATGCCGCCACGCTGGGCCATGCCGGCCACCTCGGTCTTCTTGACGTCGTAACCTTCGGCGAGCGCCGCCTCGGCAAGGATCTCGGCTGCGGTCATGACACCCTGGCCACCGACGCCGACGACCAGGATGTTGGTGACCCTTGACTCGCTCATCGCACGCGCTCCGCGGCGGGGACGATGGCGTCCGGGGCGCAGGTGGTCTGGCACAGGTTGCAGCCGGTGCACGCGGCGGTCTCGATGGTCACGAACTTGAGCTCCTTCTCCTTGCCGCTCGGCTTGACCACCGTCTCGGTGCGCGTGACGGAGATGGCGGGGCAGCCGACGTCGAGGCAGTTGCTGCAGCCGGTGCACTTGGCGTCGTCGACCTTGAGCGCGACGCGGCGCTCGAAGTGCTCGGTCAGCGCACACGGCTGGTTGGTGATGATGATCGACGGCCCGTCCTTGCGCGTCTCCTCGCGCAGCAGCCTGAACAGCGTCGGCAGCTCGTAGGGGTCGACGACGTGCACGCGATCCTCGGGGATGCCGATCGCCAGGGCCAGCCTGGCGAAGTCGACGCGCGGCGCCTCGTTGCCGTGGATGTCGCGGCCGCTGCCGGGGTTTTCCTGGCCGCCGGTCATGCCCACGGTGCGGTTGTCGAGCAGCAGGACGGTGACGTTGCCACGGTTGTAGGCGATGTCGAGCAGCCCCTGCATGCCCATGTGCATGAAGGTCGAGTCGCCGATCACCGCGACCATGCGCTTGTCGGCGTCGGCCTCGCCGCGCCCCTTGTCGGCACCGAGCGCCATCGGGAGCGAGGCCCCCATGCAGACGGTGCTGTCGAGGGCGTTCCACGGGTGGCCGGCGCCCAGGGTGTAGCAGCCGATGTCGCCGGTGATGATCAGCTTCTTCAGGCGCGACAGCGAGAAGTAGATGCCCAGGTGCGGGCAGGCGACGCACAGCGTCGGCGGGCGCGGGAAGACCGCGCCTGCCTGCGGTGCAGCCGCCACGGGCGGCGGCGCCACCTCGGCACCGGTCAGCGGCGCCAGCGCCGGGACCAGCACGTCCGGGGTCAGCTCACCGATGCGCGGCAGGTGGTCCTTGCCGACCACCGTGAGCCCGGCGGCACGCAGTTCGGTCTCGACCAGCGGCTCGGTCTCCTCGACCACGACCAGCGTCTCGACCGTGGCGGCGAAGTCGCGGATGCGCTGCAACGGCAGCGGGTAGCTCATGCCGAGCCGCAGCACCGGCGCGTCGGGGAACGCCTCGCGCACGTGCAGCCAGGCCGGGCCGGAGGTGACGAAACCGAAGCGCCGGTCGGGACCGTCGTCGAGCAGGTTCAGCGGGCTCGCCTCGCTGGCCTCGAGCAGGCGCGCCTCGCGCTCGTACATCAGCGGGATGCGCCGCTTGGCGTTGCCCGGGACCATCACCCAGCGCTGGGGGTCCTTGCTGAAACCGACCGGCTCGTGCGCCGTGCGCGTGCCGGTCGCGACCACCCCCTTGACGTGGCAGACGCGGCTGGTCAGGCGCAGCAACACCGGGCAGGCGAACGCCTCGGAGAGCTCGTAGGCGGCGAGGGTCATCGCGTACGCCTCCTGGGCGTCCGCCGGCTCGAGGATCGGCAGGTGGGCGAAGCGGCCCCAGTGGCGCGAGTCCTGTTCGTTCTGCGACGACGACATGCCGACGTCGTCGGCGACCGCGAGCACCAGGCCGCCGACGGTCCCGGTGAGGGTCAGGGTCATCAGAGCGTCGGAGGCGACGTTGAGGCCGACATGCTTCATCGCGCACAGCGAGCGGCCACCCATCATCGACGCGCCGATGCACACCTCGAGCGAGACCTTCTCGTTGACCGACCACTCGGCGTACAGGTCGGGGTAGCGGGCCGCCACCTCGAGGATCTCGGTCGACGGCGTGCCGGGGTACGCGGCGGCGACGCGCACACCCGCCTCCCAGGCGGCGCGGGCCACGGCCTCGTTGCCTGACATCAGTTGCCGGCTCGGGGCCGGTATCGGTTGCACTGCACTCAACGGTTACCCCTCCAGTCAGACCGCACGCCGGGCATCCGGGCGGGCGGAAAAAAGGCGACGCAGAATACCACAGCGCCGGTGTGGGAGCGGCTCATCCGCCCACCTGCCCGTCCCCGCCGCCGGCCGACGGGCCGATGGCGTCGCTGCGCCGGAACACGGTGCCGGTGAACAGCCCGACCAGGGTGCCGTCGCCGCGCCGCACCTCGACCCGGTAGAGGCCGGTGCGACCGCCGAGCGACTCCTCGCTGGCGGTCGCGGTCAGGGTGTCGCCGGCGCGCGAGGCGGCCGGGTAGCTCATCTGCGTCGACAGCGCGACCGCGGTGCGGCCGTGCGAGTTGGCGGCGATGGCGAAGGCGAAATCGGCCAGCGTGAAAGTGGCCCCGCCATGGGTGGTGCCGACGCCGTTGTGCAGCGCCTCGGTGACCGGCATCTCCACCACGCAGCGTCCCGGCGCAACCGAGACCAGGCGGATGCCGAGGCCTTGCGCGAAACGGTCCGCTCCGGCCATCCAGCGGCCGACCGCCTCGGCCTGCGCCTGGGTCGTCTGCTCCTCGGCCACCTCTCCCGCCCCCTTCTCAGCCGGCCCGGCGCAGTTCGCCGTGGCGCCGCAGGTGCACCAGCAGCAGCGACACCGCCGCCGGGGTGACCCCGGGGATGCGCGCCGCCTGGCCCAGCGTGGCCGGGCGCTGCGCGGCCAGCTTCTGGCGCACCTCGTTGGAGAGACCGCGGATCGCGGCGTAGTCGAAGCCTTCGGGTAGCGCCAGCGCCTCGTGGCGACGGCTGCGCTCGATCTCGGCGCGCTGGCGCTCGAGGTAGCCGGCGTAGGCGGCCTGGATGGCGACCTGTTCGGCGACCTGGGGATCGTCGACCCCCGGGCCGAGCCCCGGCAGTTCCACCAGGCCGGCGTAGTCGACCTCGGGTCGGCGCAGCAGGTCGCCGGCGCGGCAGTCGCGGGTGAGGGGGGTACCGAAGCGCGCCGCGAACGCGGTCCCCGCCGCGTCGCCCGGAGCCACGGGCAGCGCGGCGAGACGCGCCTGTTCGGCCTCGATCGCTGCGCGCTTGGACTCGAAGCGTGCCCAGCGTGCGTCGTCGACCAGGCCGAGCTCGCGACCGACCGGGGTCAGGCGCAGGTCGGCGTTGTCCTCGCGTAGCAGCAGCCGATACTCGGCGCGACTGGTGAACATGCGGTAAGGCTCGGTGGTGCCGAGGGTGATCAGGTCGTCGACCAGCACGCCGAGGTAGGCCTCGTCACGGCGTGGCCACCACGGCGCGGCGCCGGCCACCTGGCGCGCCGCGTTGACCCCGGCCAGCAGCCCCTGCGCGGCCGCCTCCTCGTAGCCGGTGGTGCCGTTGACCTGGCCGGCCAGGAACAGCCCGCCGAGGGCGCGCGTCTCGAGGGTCGGGCGCAGGTCGCGCGGGTCGAAGTAGTCGTACTCGATGGCGTAGCCGGGACGCACGATGCGCGCCCGCTCGAAGCCGGGGATCGAGCGGACGAGGTCGTGCTGGACGTCGAACGGCAGGCTGGTCGAGATGCCGTTGGGGTAGACCTCGACGGTGTCGAGCCCCTCCGGCTCGACGAAGATCTGGTGCGAGTCGCGCTCGGCGAAGCGCACCACCTTGTCCTCGATCGACGGGCAGTAGCGCGGCCCGACCCCCTCGATGGCGCCGCTGAACAGCGGCGAGCGGTCGAGCCCGGCGCGGATGATCTCGTGCGTCTCGGGGGTGGTGCGGGTGATGTGGCAGGCCACCTGGCGCGGACGCCCGGCGGCGGCGCCGAGGAACGAGAACAACGGTGCCGGATCGTCGCCCGGCTGCACCTCGAGGCGCGCGAAGTCCACGGTGCGGCCGTCGAGGCGCGGCGGGGTGCCCGTCTTGAGGCGCCCGGTGCGCGGCAGCAGTTCGCGCAAGCGCGCGGCCAGGGCCTGCGCCGGCGGGTCGCCGGCGCGCCCGGCGGCGTAGTTCGCGGGGCCGACGTGGACCCGCCCGGCGAGGAAGGTGCCGACGGTCAGCACCACGCTCGGCGCGCGGAACGCCAGACCCATCTGGGTCACGACGCCGGCGACCCTCCCGCCCTCGACCAGCAGATCGTCGACCGCCTGCTGGAACAGCGTCAGGCCGGGCTGGCGCTCGAGCAGGACGCGGATCGCCTGGCGGTAGAGCACCCGGTCGGCCTGACCGCGGGTCGCGCGCACCGCCGGTCCCTTGCTGGCATTGAGCACGCGGAAGTGGATGCCGGCACGGTCCGCGGCACGGCCCATCGCCCCGCCGAGGGCGTCGATCTCACGCACCAGGTGGCCCTTGCCGATGCCGCCGATCGCCGGGTTGCAGCTCATCTGGCCCAGCGCTTCGATGCTGTGGGTCAGCAGCAAAGTGCGTGCGCCGGTACGGGCTGCGGCCAGGGCCGCCTCGGTGCCGGCGTGGCCGCCGCCGACGACGATCACGTCGAACCGGTCGGGATGCTGGATCACTTTGCTGGAACTCCCGCAATCAGGCCGGCGATTGTACCCCGGGGGCACCGGCCTCGGCCATCGGCCGCGGGTGAAACCGCTTGCAGATGAGCCACCTAGCACCCCGTGCAGGACCAACCCAAGATTCCTTGACCTGGGCCGTTCGAGCCACCGCGCGGTATCGCCTATCATGGGCGCCTCGCCACACCCGGGACCGGGAGGAGCGCCGCACGTGGACACCGAGCTGGGCCGCCTCGCCGGCTGCCTCGACGTCGAGACCTGGAACCGGCTTGGCGCGGGCCACCTGCCGGGCCTGATCGGCCTGGAGATCGTCGCCGTCGCCCCCGACCGCCTCGCGAGCAGGCTCACGGTGCGGCCCGAGTTGATGGCACCGAACGGCTTCCTGCACGCCGCAACCCTGGTCGCGCTGGCCGACACCAGCTGCGGCTACGCCACCGTGGTCAACCTGCCGGAGGACGCCGCCGGCTTCACCACGCTGGAGCTCAAGAGCAACTTCCTAGGCACCGCGCGCGACGGCGCCATCGACTGCGTGGCCACCCCGCTGCACCGCGGCCGCACCACGCAGGTCTGGGACGCAGCGATCACCCGTACCGGCGACGGTCGCCCCCTGGCGTCGTTCCGTTGCACCCAGATGATCCTCACGCGGGGCTGATTCGGCATGCACAACGCCCCCTACTACGCCGCCGCCGAACAGAACCGCGAGCCCATTCTGGCGGTGCTCAGCGAGGTGTTCGACCGGCCCGGACTGGTACTCGAAGTCGGCAGCGGCAGTGGCCAGCACGCCGTCCACTTCGCCGCCCACCTGACCCACCTGACCTGGCAACCGACCGACCTGCCGGAGCAGTTGCCCGGCATCGCCAGGTGGCGCGAGCTCGCCGGGCTCGACAACGTCCTGCCACCACTGCCGCTCGACCTCGACGCCCCGGCGTGGCCGCTGGACGCCTGCGACGAGGCCTACTCTTCGAACACCGCCCACGTGCTGCCGTGGCGCCTGGTGGAGGCGATGCTCGCCGGCGTCGCCGCGCGCCTGCGCCCCGACGGACGCTTCTGCCTCTACGGCCCGTTCCGCTACGGCGACCGCCACACCAGCCCGAGCAACGCCTCGTTCGACGCGTCGCTGCGTCGCCGTGACCCGCAGCAGGGGGTGCGCGACGCGCTGCGCCTCGAGGAGTACGGCCGCGCGGTGGGGCTGGTGCTGCACGACGACCGCGAGATGCCGGTCAACAACCGGCTGCTGGTGTTCCGCCGCGACGCGACCTGAGCCGCGCGTTGCGGCGTCACGGAGCGTCGTGTAACTTGGCGCCGCCCCGAACACCGCCCCGGAGAGCCACGTGGAGATCGCCGCCCTCGACCTCGAAGGGGTCCTGGTCCCCGAGATCTGGATCAACGTCGCCGAGCGCACCGGCATCGACGCGCTGCGCGCCACCACCCGCGACATCCCCGACTACGACGTGCTGATGCAACAGCGCCTGCGACTGCTCGACGCGCACGACCTGCGCCTGCCCGACATCCAAGCGGTGATCGCCGGTCTCGGCCCGCTCGACGGGGCGATCGAGTTCACCACCTGGCTGCGCGAGCGCTTTCAACTGGTGATCCTCTCCGACACCTTCTACGAGTTCGCCGAGCCACTGATGCGCCAGCTCGGCTGGCCGACACTGCTCTGCCATCGTCTCGAGAGCGAGGCCGACGGTCGCATCACCGGCTACCGGTTGCGTCAGAAGGATCCCAAGCGCGAGGCGGTGCGCGCGCTGCAGGCCC
>JBFIFF010000022.1:0-12189 GCA_041602955.1 Gammaproteobacteria bacterium
ATCGAGGAACGGCGCGTCGAACCGTACTTCCAGCCGATCTGCGACACCGGCGACGGTCACGTCGCCGCTTACGAGGTGCTTGGGCGCATCGACCTCGGCAAAGCGGGGGCCGAAGTCCTCACCGCCGAGGAGTTCATCGCCACGGCCGAGCAGATGGGCGTGGTCCACCGCCTCGACTTCATCACCATCGAGAAGGCGTTCGCGATCGTCAGCGAGACCGAATACGACGGCCTGCTGTTCCTGAACCTGTCGCCGAAGAACCTGGTGCTGCGCGACTTCCTCGGCGAGATCCGCCGCCTGGTCGCCATGTATCGGATCGAGCCGAGTCGCATCGTGTTCGAGATCACCGAACGCGACACGGTGCGCAACATGAGCCTGCTCAAGAACTTCCTCAACGAACTCAAGGCGGACGGCTACAAGTTCGCGATCGACGACTTCGGTTCCGGCTTCTCGTCGTTCCACTACCTCAAGCACTTCCCGATCGACTTCATCAAGATCGAGGGCGACTTCGTCGCCAGCATGGTCCGCGACCGCCGCGACCACGCCTTCGTCAAGTCGATCTCGACCCTGGCCGAGGAACTCGGCATCACCTCGGTCGCCGAGTTCATCGAAGACGCCGAGATCTACCGCGCGGTGCGGGAGTGCGGTGTCGACCTCGCGCAGGGCTACCACGTCGGGCGCCCGGCCCGGACCCTCGAGCCGCCCGCCGAACTGCCTCCCGGCGTCCGCCGCAGCGCCGTGGACGCCGCGCCGTGAGCGACGCACCGCGCCGCGCGCGCTGGAACGCGCGCTGGGCGCGGCGCGACTACGCCGACGCCGAGCCGGCCGCGGTGGTACGCGACTACGCCTACCTGCTGCCGCCGGGCGGCGAGGTGCTCGAGGTCGCCTGCGGCCTCGGCGTCAACGCGCTGCACCTCGCCGCCGCCGGCTTCCGCGTCAGCGCCTGGGACTACGCATCGACCGCGATCGAGCGCCTGCGCGCGGAGGCGACACGCCGCGGATTGACGCTGCAGACCGAGGTGCGCGACGTGGTCGCGCGACCGCCCGACCCGGCCAGCTTCGACGCCGTCGTCGTGACCCGGTTCCTCGAGCGCGACCTCTGCCCGGCACTGGCCGCGGCACTGCGCCCGGGGGGCGTGCTCGCCTACCAGAGCTTCGTGCGCGACGCGGTCAGCGACCGCGGCCCGGAGGACCGGGCGTTCCGATTCGCCCCCAACGAGCTGCTGCGCCTGTTCCCCGGACTGCGTGTGCTGGTGTTCCGCGACGAGGGTCGCGCGGGCGACACCGCGCGGGGCTTGCGTGATGAGAGCCTGCTGCTCGCGCGGCGCGAGCCGGCCACCTAGGCGTCGCCATCGGCGCGGAACAGCACCAGGTGGCGCGGCACCAGGCGCACGCCGACGGTGTCGCCGACCAGGCGCTCGTGGTGGCTGGGGAAGAGCGACAGCAGTTCGCTGCCGGTCGGCAGCTTGAGCGTGTAGAGGATCTCGGCGCCCTTGAACGCCTTGTTGGTGATGGCGCAGCGCAGGCCGTTGCCCTCGTCGGGGACCACGTCGTCGGGACGCACCAGCATGTCGACCGGCGTGCCGCTGGGCCAGCCGTAGGCGCGATCGCCGCGGATCAGCCCGACCTCGGTCTCGAGGGCGTTGGGCGCCAGCAGCGAGCCGCGCAGGAAGCGCCCCTGCCCGATGAAGTCGGCGACGGCGCGGTTGGCCGGCTCGTGGTAGAGGTTGTACGGCGTGTCCCACTGCAGGATATGCCCGGCATGCATGACCCCGACCTGCTCGCTGCTGGCGAACGCCTCGAGCTGGTCGTGGGTGACCAGGACGCCGGTGACCCCGCGCTCGGCGAGGATCTCGCGCACCTCGATGCCGAGCCGCTCGCGCATGTCGGTGTCGAGGCTTGAGAAGGGCTCGTCCATCAGTAGCAGGTCGGGGCCCGGCGCGATGGCGCGCGCCAGCGCGACGCGCTGCTGCTGCCCCCCGGAGAGTTCGTGCGGGTAGCGCCCGCCGTAGCCGCCCAGGCCGACCAGCTCGAGCAGTGCCGCGGCGGTGCGGCGCTGCTCGGCGGGCTTGCGGTCGCGCAGGCCGAAGGCGATGTTGTCGGCCACGTCGAGGTGCGGGAAGAGGGTGTAGTCCTGGAACACCATGCCGAGGCGGCGGCGTTCCGGCGGCACGCTGCGCCCCGGTGCGGAGACCACCTCGTCGCGCAGGAGGATCTCGCCCCGGTGCACCGGTTCGAATCCGGCGATGGCGCGCAGGATGGTGGTCTTGCCACAGCCGCTGGGACCGAGCAGGCTGACGAAGCCGCCCTGGCGCACGTGCAACGAGACGCCGTGCACCACGGTCTCGTTGCCGTAGCGGCAGTCGATGTCGACGAGCTGGAGAAGCGCCATCCTCGGCTCAGTCCCTGGCAGCGGGTTTCACGCCAGCGCTCATGCTACCAGCCCCGCGTGGCGCGCATCAGGCCGTGAGCAGGAACTCGAGCAGCGCCTTCTGTGCGTGCAGGCGATTCTCGGCCTCGTCCCAGACCACGCTGTGCGGCCCGTCGATCACCTCGGCGGCGACCTCCTCGCCGCGGTGGGCCGGAAGGCAGTGCATGAACAGGGCGTCGTCGGCCGCCTCCGCCATGACCCCGGCGTCGACCTGGTATTCGGCGAAGTCGCGCACGCGGCGCGCCTGCTCCTCCTCCTGGCCCATGCTCGCCCAGACGTCGGTGACCACGAGGTCGGCCCCGCGGGCCGCCTCGCGCGCGTCGCGCAGCAGGACCACGCACCCGCCGGCGGCCGCGCGCAGGTCCGGATCCGGATCGTAGCCCGCGGGGCAGGCGATGCGCAGGGAGAAGCCGAACTGGCGCGCGGCGTTGATGTAGGAGTTGCACATGTTGTTGCCGTCGCCGATCCAGGCGACCGTGCGCCCGGCGATGTCGCCGCGGCGTTCGAACCAGGTCTGCATGTCGGCGAGCAGCTGGCACGGGTGCACCAGGTCGGTGAGGCCGTTGATCACCGGCACCGACGAGTGGGCGGCGAAACGTTCGAGCTTCTCGTGCTCGAAGGTGCGCACCATGATCGCGTCGACCATGCGCGAGAGCACCCGCGCGGTGTCCTCGATCGGCTCGCCGCGGCCGAGCTGGGTGTCGCGAGGGGAGAGGAAGATCGCGTGCCCGCCGAACTGGGCCATCGCCGCCTCGAACGAGACCCGGGTGCGGGTCGAGGACTTCTCGAACACCATGCCGAGGACGCGGTTCTTCAGCCGTTCGCCGCAGGCGTGGCGCTGCTGCAGGGCCTTGAGCTCGATGGCGCGCGCCAGCAGCGCGCGCAGCTCGTCCGGGGTCAGGTCGAGGAGGCTGAGGAAATGTCGCACGGCCATGGGCGCGCTCCGTTCAGGCCGCCGCCAGGGCGTGCAGGGTCGCCGCCAGGCGCGTGACCAGCTCGCCGGCCTCGTCGTCGGAGAGGATCAGCGGCGGCAGCAGGCGGACCACCCGCTCGGCGGTGGCGTTGACCAGCAGGCCCTGTTCCAGGGCGAGGGCCGGCACCGGTGCCGACGGCCGGTCGAGTTCGACGCCGAGCATCAGGCCCTGGTGGCGGACCGTGCGCACGCCGGGCAGCGCGGCCGCGGCGATCTCGCGCGCCAGGCGCGCACCGAGCTCGGCGGCCCTCGCGGTCAGGCCGTCGCGCTCGACCACGTCGAGCACCGTCAGGCCGACGCGGCAGGCGAGGGGGTTGCCACCGAAGGTGGTGCCGTGGTTGCCGGGCTGGAACAGCGCCGCAGCGGTGCCGCGCGCGAGGCAGGCGCCGATGGGCATGCCGTTGCCCAGCGCCTTGGCCACGCTCATGACGTCGGGCAGGACCCCCTCGTGCTGGCAGGCGAACTTCCGCCCGGTGCGGCCGATGCCGGTCTGGATCTCGTCGAGCATCAGCAGCCAGTCGTGCGCGTCGCACAGCTCGCGCAGGCCGGCCAGGTAGCCGGGTTGCGGGACGCGGATGCCACCCTCGCCCTGTACCGGCTCGACCAGCACCGCGGTGACCGAGGGGCTGTTGCGCGCCACCGCGCGCACCGCGTCGAGGTCGTCGAACGGCACGCGGACGAAGCCCTCCACCAGCGGCTCGAAGCCGGCCTGCACCTTGCGGCTGCCGGTGGCCGACAGCGTCGCCAGCGTGCGCCCGTGGAAGCTCTGCTCCATGACGATCACCGCCGGCCGGTCGACGCCGCGGGCGTGGCCGTGCAGGCGGGCGATCTTCAGCGCCGCCTCGTTGGCCTCGGCACCCGAGTTGCAGAAGAACGCACGCTCCATGCCGGCCAGGGTGCACAGCCGTTCGCCGAGGGTCTCCTGCAGCGGGATGCGGTAGAGGTTCGAGGTGTGCAGCAGGGCGTCGGCCTGGTCGGCGAGCGCCGCGGTGATCTCGGGGTGGGCGTGGCCGAGGCCCGTGACGGCGATGCCGCACAGGGCATCGAGGTGACGCCGCCCGTCAGCGTCCCACAGCCAGGCCCCCGCGCCGCGCGTGAACGCGACCGGCAGCCGGTTGTAGGTGGTCATCAGAGCGTCGCCCATGCCTGCTCCAGCCCAAACAAAAAAGGCAGCCCTGGCGAGCCGCCGTCACGGAAAAAAACCGATGGTACTGAAGCGGATAGGGCTTTGCAACGCGCCCCGCAACGCACCGGGGCGGCCGTGGCCGCCCCGGGTTTCGGACGTCGGGAAGCGCGTCAGCCGAGGTTGGCGTTGGCGAAATCCCAGTTGACCAGGTTCCAGAACGCCTCGAGGTACTTCGGCCGCGCGTTGCGGTAGTCGATGTAGTAGGCGTGCTCCCAGACGTCGCAGGTGAGCAGCGGCACGTCGTCTCCGGTCAGCGGCGTGGCCGCGTTGCCGGTCTGCACGATGCCGACGCTGCCGTCGGGCTTCCTGACCAGCCAGGCCCAGCCGGAACCGAACAGCGTCACCGCGCTCTTGGTGAACTCCTCCTTGAACTTGTCGAAGCTGCCGTAGGCGGCGTTGATCGCGTCGCCGACCGCACCGCTCGCGGCGCCGCCGCCGTTGGGGCTCAGGCTGTTCCAGTAGAAGGTGTGGTTCCAGATCTGCGCGGCGTTGTTGAAGATGCCACCGGAGGATCCCTTCACGATCTCCTCGAGGCTCTGCGACTCGTGCGCGGTGCCCTTGACCAGGTTGTTGAGGTTGGTGACGTAGGTCTGGTGGTGCTTGCCGTAGTGGAACTCGAGCGTCTCGCGCGAGATGTGCGGCGCGAGGGCGTCCATGTCGTAGGGCAGGGGGGGAAGCGCATGTTCCATGCTTCGGTACTCCTGGTGCGTGTTGGGCCGCGGGACGCGGCATGTCGAATGGGAACCACGGCGTCGATCGCCGGCCTGCTCCGAAATGTAGACCAGTGACCGTCCCCGCACATTGAGTTCCGTCAGTTGGTCCGGGTCGGCCCGGCCCCGGGCTCTGCTACCATGCGCCCGCCCCACGGAGAGTGACCATGTGCGGAATCTGCGGCGAGTTGCGTTTCGACGGACGCCCCCCGGACCTCGGCGCGATCGGGCGCATGATGGGGCGGCTGCAACGGCGTGGCCCCGACCACGCGGGCAGCCACGCCGACGGCCCGCTCGCCTTCGGCCACCAGCGCCTGGCGATCATCGACCTGTCGCACCGCGCAAGCCAGCCGCTGGTCGATGCCGAGCTCGGCCTGGCGCTGGTCTTCAACGGCACCATCTACAACTACCCGGAACTGCGTGACGAGCTGCGCGCGCTGGGCTACCACTTCTTCACCGAGGGTGACAGCGAGGTCATCGTCAAGGCCTACCACGCCTGGGGCGAGCGCTGCGTCGAACGACTGCACGGGATGTTCGCCTTCGCCGTCTGGGATGCCGCCCACCGGCGCCTGTTCCTGGCCCGCGACCGCCTCGGCATCAAGCCGCTCTACCTGACCCGCGACGGCGCACGGCTGCGCTTCGCCTCCAACAGCCAGGCGCTGCTCGCCGCCGGCGGCGTCGACACGGCCATCGATCCGGTCGGCCTGCACCACCAGCTGACCCTGCACGCGGTGATCCCGGCCCCGCGCACCATCCTCGCCGGCCTGCGCAAGCTGCCGCCGGCGACCACGCGGACGGTCGAGGCCGACGGCACCGCGCGCGAGCGGGTCTACTGGCACCTTCCGGCGCGACGCCCCGAGCGCGAGCTGAGCGAGTGGGAGTGGGCCGAGGCGGTGCGCGAGGCGCTGGTGGCTGCGGTCGAGAAACGCCGGCGCATCGCCGACGTGCCGGTCGGCGTGCTGCTCTCGGGTGGCCTCGACTCCAGCCTGCTGGTCGGCCTGCTGGCCGAGGCCGGGGCGCGGGACATCCTCACCTTCTCGGTCGGTTTCGAGGACCAGCCGGAGGAGAAGGGCAGCGAGTTCGAGTACTCCGACCAGGTGGTCGAGCGCTTCGCCACCCGCCACCACCGCTACCGCATCCCCAACCACGAAGTGCTCGACCGGCTGCCCGAGGCGGTCGACGCCATGGCCGAGCCGATGGTCGGCCAGGACGCGGTCGCCTTCTACCTGCTCGCCGAGCAGGTCTCGCGGGAGGTCAAGGTGGTGCAGAGCGGGCAGGGGGCCGACGAGGTGTTCGGCGGCTACTTCTGGTACCCGCGCATGCTCGCCGAGGACCCCGCACGGCCGGCCGTGGAGCGCTTCCGAGACCACTACTTCGACCGCGACCACGACGAGTTCCTGGCCGCCGTGACCGCGCCCTACCGTGGCGCGGACCATACCGCGGCACTGGTCGCCGCGCGCCTCGCCGAGCCCGACGCCGACACCTTCCTCGACCAGGTCCTGCGTCTCGACGTCACCACGCTGATCGTCGACGACCCGGTCAAGCGCGTCGACAACATGACCATGGCCTGGGGGCTCGAGGCGCGCGTGCCGTTTCTCGACCACCAGCTGGTCGAGCTGGCCGCACGGATGCCGCCGGAGCTGCGCCTGAAGTCGGGCGGCAAGCACCCGCTCAAGCAGATCGCCCGTGGACTCCTTCCGGATGCCGTCATCGATCGACCCAAGGGGTACTTCCCGGTGCCCGCGCTGAAATACGTCCGCGGGCCGTTCCTCGACTTCATGCGCGGCGTGCTCGCCACTCCGGCGGCGCGCGACCGCGGCCTGTTCGAACCCGCCTACCTCGCCCGGCTGCTGGCCGAGCCGGAGGCCCACCTCACGCGCATCCAGGGAAGCAAGCTGTGGCACCTGGCCCTGCTCGAGTTCTGGCTGCAGCGCCACGTCGATGGCGCAACCGCCGCTTGACCCAGGTCAATACTTGGAAGGGCAACGGCATGGGACCATCCCGACCATCGGCAAACCAGGACAATCGAGGTCAACCAGATGGATGTTCTGCAGAGGATCGACAAGATCGTCAAGGAGAACCGCACGGTGCTGTTCATGAAGGGCACCCCGCAGTTCCCGATGTGTGGTTACTCCAGCCGCGCGGCGGCCGCGCTCGAGGCGTGCGGTGCGGATTTCGCCTACGTCAACGTGCTGCAGGACCCGGAGATCTTCGAGAACCTGCCGCGCTATGCCGACTGGCCGACCTTCCCGCAGCTCTACGTCGACGGCGAACTGGTCGGCGGCTGCGACATCACGCTCGAACTCTACGAGCGCGGCGAACTCGAGGCGCTGGTCGGCGGGACGGCGAAGGCCTCCTGAGACGCGGCCTCTAGGGGGCCGCGGTCGCTCGCGGCGATCCCCACAGGTTGACCACCCGGCAGAAGATCTCCGCGGTCCGCTCGGCGTCGTAGATCGCCGAGTGGGCCTCCTCCTCGTCCCACGCGATCCCCGCCGCCTCGGCGATGCGGGCGAGCACCGTCTGGCCGTAGAACACCGCGCCCAGGGTCGCGGTGTCGAAGCTGCTGAACGGATGGAATGGATTGCGCTTGATCCCGGTGCGCTCGACCGCCGCGTTGAGGAAGCCGAGGTCGAACAGCGGGTTGTGGCCGACCAGGATGGCCCGGTTGCAGCCCGCATCGCGCACCGCGCGGCGCACCGGCTGGAACACCGCCTGCAGCGCCTCGCGCTCCGGTTTGGCGAAGCGGAACGGGTGCCACGGATCGATGCCGGTGAAGGCGAGTGCCTTGGGGTCGAGGTTGGCGCCCGCGAACGGCTCGACGTGGCAGCTGTGCGTCGCTTCGGGCTCGAGCTCGCCGGCCGCGTTGAAGCGCAGCGTCACCGCGGCGATCTCGAGCAGGGCGTCGGTCTTGGCGTCGAAACCGGCCGTCTCGACGTCGACCACCACCGGCAGGAAACCGCGGAAGCGGCTCGCCATCGGGCCAGGAACGGGGGCCGCCTCGTTCACGCCACCTCCAGCGACCACGCCACGCGCTCCCCGGCGCGGAACGGCACCAGCAGGTCGTCGCCGAAACGCAGGCTCGCGGGCACCTCCTGCGGCACGCGGCGCAGCGTCAGCGTGCCGGTGTTGCGCGGCAGGCCGTACCAGTCGGGGCCGTGGAAGCCGGCGAACGCCTCGAGGCGATCGAGCAGGCCGGCCTCGGCGAACGCCTCGGCGTAGAGTTCCAGCGCCGCATGGGCGGTGTAGATGCCGGCGCAGCCGCACGCCGCCTCCTTGGCGTGGCGTGGGTGCGGCGCACTGTCCGTGCCGAGGAACAGCCGCGCGCAGCCGGAGCCGATCGCCGCCAGCAGGGCCTGGCGGTGGCGCTCGCGCTTGAGCACCGGCAGGCAGTAGTGGTGCGGCCAGACGCCGCCGACCAGCAGGGCGTTGCGGTTGAGCAGCAGGTGGTGGGCGGTGACCGTGGCCGCGAGTCGCGGCGGCCCGTCGACGACGAACGTCGCCGCGTCGGCGGTGGTGATGTGCTCGAGCACCACGCGCAGCCCCGGGAAGTCGGCCAGCAGCGGCGCGAGCACCCGCTCGACGAACACCGCCTCGCGGTCGAAGACGTCGATTTCGGGGTCGGTCACCTCGCCGTGGACCAGCAGCGGCAGGTCCGTGGCCTGCATCGCCTCCAGCGCCGGGTAGGCGCGGCGCAGGTCGGTGACGCCGGCGTCGGAGTTGGTCGTCGCCCCGGCCGGGTAGAGCTTGATCCCGTGCACGAACCCGGAGGCCTTGGCCGCACGCACCTCGTCGGGCGAGGTGTTGTCGGTCAGGTAGAGGGTCATCAGCGGCGTGAAATCGCGGCCCTCGGGCAGCGCGGCAAGGATGCGCTCGCGGTAGGCGGCCGCCGCGGCCACGGTGGTCACCGGCGGACGCAGGTTGGGCATGACGATCGCCCGGCCGAAACGGGCCGCGGTGGCGCCGACCACGTCGGCCATCCCGGGGCCGTCCCGCAGGTGCAGGTGCCAGTCGTCGGGGCGGATCAGGGTGATCGAGTCGGGCAGTCTCATGCGCGGGGGGAGGGGATCGGGAGGCCGGGGCGTCCGGCGATTGTACGCGCCGTCCCCGGGGGCCGCCATGCGCGGCCGGTCGCGGCTTTGACAGGTCGTGACCCGGCTGGCAGCATCGAGGCTGTCATGACGGTCATGTCAGATAAGAACCGTCGACCCGGAGGAGTGGCCATGGACGCGAAGACGGCATCGGGGCGCAAACCCTCGTGCGACCAGATCATCGATATCCTGCCTGACCCGTTCGTCATCATCGACGCCGAGTACCGGATCATCGCCGCCAACCGCAGCTACCGGAAGCGCTACGGCATCGAGTCCGACCGGCTGATCGGTCGCCACTGCTACGAGGTCTCGCACCATGCCCAGGCGCCGTGCCACCACTACGGCGAGCACTGCCCGATGGAGTCGGTGTTCGGCCACAAGCAGGCCACCCAGGTGATGCACGTCCACTTCAACGCCGACGACCGGCCCGAGTACGTGCAGATCCAGGCCACGCCGCTGCTCGGCGAGGACGGCGAGGTGCTCTACATGGGCGAGTTCATCTACCCGGTGAACACCCCCGAGCACGACGACCTGCTGGTCGGCCGCTCGCGGCCGATCCTGCGCATGACCAGCCTGCTGCAGCGCGTCGCGCCGACCCTGACCACGGTGCTGCTGACCGGCGAGAGCGGTGCCGGCAAGGAGTGCGTGGCCAAGTACGTGCACCAGTACTCCAGCCGTCCCGAGGGGCCGTTCGTCATCGTCGACTGCGGCACGCTGGGCGAGAACCTGATCGAGAACGAGCTGTTCGGCAGCGAGAAGGGGGCCTACACGGGGTCGACGACGCGCAAGAAGGGGCTGTTCGAGGCCGCCAACGGCGGCACCCTGCTGATCGACGAGGTGTGCGAACTGCCGCTGGCGCTGCAGACCAAGCTGCTGCGCGTGCTCGAGACGGGCTCCATCCGCCGCATCGGCGGCACCGACTACCACAAGGTCGACGTCCGCGTCATCGCCGCGACCAACCGCGACATCCAGCGCATGGTCGATCGCGGCGAGTTCCGCCAGGACCTCTACTACCGGCTCTCCGCCTTCCCGGTGCACGTGCCGCCGCTGCGCGAGCACAAGAGCGACATTCCCGCCATCGCCGAGCACTTCCTCGGCCGCATCGAGGACGGCGACAGGCAGCTGCCGCTGCCCCCCGAGGTGATCGAGGTGCTGCTCGCCTACGACTACCCGGGCAACATCCGCGAGTTGCGCAACATCATCGAACGCGCGGTGATCCTCGCCGCCGACGGGCCGATCGGTCCCGAGCACCTGATCTTCGAGAACGGCGAGAACGGCGGCCTGAACGGCACGTCCCACGCGCCGGCACCGGCCCTGAACCGCGGTGCGGACGCCCTCGCCGGCGCGCGGCGCCGGGTCGACGATCGTGCGGTGCTGGCGGCGCTCGAGGAGACCGGTGGCCATCGCGCCCGCGCGGCGCAGCTGCTCGGCATCAGCGAGCGCACCCACAACCGGCACGTGCGGCGCCTGCGCGCCGGCGGATCTCCTACTCCGCGGGCTCGAGCTGGCGCCACAGGCAGCGTCCGCCGCTCGCCTGGTCGATGGCGTCGAGCCGCGCGGCGTGCGCGGCCCGCTCGGCCGCACTGGCGCGCAGGACCGGCAGCGGTGGCCGCTCCCGATCGAGCGGCGGCAGCTGGGTGCCCCCGCCCGATGCCGAGACGGCGTCGTCGCCGTCGAGCGACAGCGTCACCTGTCCCCCGGTCATCGCCAGGTAGACGTCGGCCAGGATCTCGGCGTCGAGCAGCGCGCCGTGCAGTTCGCGATGGCTGTTGTCCACCTCGTAGCGCCGGCAGAGCGCGTCGAGGCTGTTCTTCTGTCCCGGGTGCTTGGCGCGTGCAAGCTGCAGCGTGTCGCAGACGCCGCACAGGTCGGCGATGCGGCCCCACGCCCGCCCCAGGCGGGCCAGTTCGGCGTCGAGGAAGCCGACGTCGAACGGCGCGTTGTGAATGACCAGTTCGGCGCCGCGCACGAAGGCGACGAACTCCTCGGCGACGTCGGCGAAGCGCGGCTTGTCGGCGAGGAACGCATCGGTGATGCCGTGGACCTCGATCGCCCCTTCGTCGATGGCCCGCTCCGGGTTGAGGTAGCGGTGGAAACGCGCCCCGGTCGGCCGGCGGTTGACCAGCTCCAGCGCGCCGATCTCGATCACGCGGTGGCCGTTGGCCGGGTCGAGACCGGTGGTCTCGGTGTCGAGAACGACCTGACGGTTGCTCATCGTGGTTCTCCGTCGCGCGTCAGCAGGCGGTCGATCGCGGCATTGGCGAGGCGGTCAGCCCGCTCGTTCTCCGGGTGGCCGCTGTGCCCCCGGACCCAGTGCCAGCGCACTTGGTGACGTGCCGCCTCGGCGTCGAGCGCACGCCACAGGTCGACGTTCTTGACCGGTTTGCGGCCGGCGGTCTTCCAGCCGCGCTGCTTCCAGTTGGCGATCCATGCGGTGATGCCCTGGCGCACGTACTGGGAGTCGGTGGTCAGCTCGACCACGCACGGCCGCTTGAGCGCGCGCAGCGCCTCGATCGCGGCGGTCAGCTCCATGCGGTTGTTGGTGGTCGCCGCCTCGGCGCCCGAGAGCTCCTTCTCGTGCCCGCGACTGCGCAGCAGCGCGCCCCAGCCGCCGGGTCCGGGGTTGCCGCGACACGCGCCGTCGGTGAACACCTCCACCGCGTCAGCCATCGGCGCGGCTCCGCGAGGTGGGCTCGGCGAGACCCGGGGCGACCAGGCGCCTGTGCCGTCCCCAGCGCGGGCGGATCGGGGTGATCGTCGCCACGCGCTTGCGCGCCAGGATCACGTAGAGCCCGCCCAGC
>JBFIFF010000023.1:0-12063 GCA_041602955.1 Gammaproteobacteria bacterium
AACAAGACCAACTCCGAGTTCTTCGAGTCGATGAAGCGCTGAGCGCTAGCCCGTCGTCTCGACGGGCAGCGGCTCGACCCCCCACACCTCCCTGGCGTACTCGCGCACCGTCCGGTCACTGGAGAAGTGGCCCATCGCGGCGACGTTGCGGATCGCCGCGGCGCTCCACGCCTCGGGATCGCCCCACAGCGCCTCCACCCGTGCCTGGGCCTCGAGGTAGGCGGCGAAGTCGGCCAGCACGAGGAAGCGGTCGCCGCCGTCGAGCAGGCGGTCGATCAGCGCACGGTAGCGCTGCGGCTCCTGGGGCGAGAAGTAGCCGGAGCAGACCATGTCCAGGGCGCGTTGCAGCCGCGCGTCTTCACGGCAGACGGACTCCGGCCGGTAGCCGCCCTCGCGCAGACGCGTGACCCCGTCGACATCGAGGCCGAAGGCGAAGAAGTGCTCCGCACCGACGCGCTGGCGGATCTCGATGTTGGCCCCGTCGAGGGTGCCGATGGTCAGCGCGCCGTTCAGCGCCAGCTTCATGTTCCCGGTGCCCGACGCCTCGGTGCCGGCCAGCGAGATCTGCTCCGAGAGGTCGGCGGCCGGGATGATGTCGGCCGCGGTCGAGACGTCGTAGTTCTGCACGAACAGCACGCGCAGCCGGTCGCCGATCACCGGGTCGTTGTTGACCACGTCGGCCACGTCGTTGATCAGCCGGATCACCTGCTTGGCGACCGCGTAGCTCGGCGCGGCCTTGCCGGCGAACAGGCAGACGCGTGGCGGGGATGAGGCCTCCGGTGCTTGCCGCATGCGGTTGTAGAGCACGATCACGTGCAGCAGGTTGAGCAGCTGGCGCTTGTACTCGTGGATGCGCTTGACCTGCACGTCGTAGAGCGCGTCCGCTGGAACGCGCAGCCCGGTGTGGCGCTCGATGAGCCGTGCAAGCCGCCCCTTGTTGGCCTGCTTGACGGCGCGGAAGCGCGCGCGGAACGCGGCGTCGCCGGCCAGCGGGGCAAGGTCCGCGAGACGTTCGAGGTCGGTGACCCAGCCCGCGCCGAGAGCCTCGCTGACCAGCGCCGACAGCGCCGGGTTGGCCTGGTGCAGCCAGCGCCGAGGGGTGATGCCATTGGTCACGTTGACGATGCGGCCGGGCCATAGCGCGTCGGCATCGGCAAAGGTCTGCTGGCGCAGGAGTTCGGTATGCAGTGCCGAGACCCCGTTGACGCGGTGGCTGCCGGTGCAGGCCAGGGAGGCCATGCGCACCCGGCGTTCGCCCTGCTCGTCGATCAGGGAGAGGCGCCGCAGGCGTTCGAGATCACCGGGAAAGCGGTGGCGGACGGTTTCGAGGTGGCGGGCGTTGATCTCATAGACGATCTGCAGGTGGCGCGGCAGCAGGCGCCCGAACAGCTCCACCGGCCAGGTCTCGAGCGCCTCGGGGAGCAGGGTGTGGTTGGTGTAGCCGAAGGTGCGCTGGGACAGCGCCCAGGCGCTGTCCCAGTCGAGGTCGTGGACGTCGACCAGCAGGCGCATCAGCTCGGCGATGGCGATCGCCGGGTGGGTGTCGTTGAGCTGGATGGCCACCTTGTCGGGCAGCAGGGCGAAGTCGCCGTGCTGCTTGGCAAAGCGGAACAGGATGTCCTGCAGCGAGGCGCTGGCGAAGAAGTACTGCTGCTTGAGGCGCAACTCGCGGCCCATGACCGTGGTGTCGACCGGGTAGAGCACGCGGGCGAGGTTCTCCGAGCGGTTCTTGTCCTCCACCGCCTTGATGTAGTCGCCCTCGTTGAAGTAGCGCAGGTCGAAGTCACGCGACGCCTTGGCCGACCACAGCCGCAGGTTCAGCGCGGTGCCGTTGCGGTAGCCAGGGACCGGGGTGTCGAAGGCCATGGCCATGACCTCGTCGGTGTCGATCCACTGGTGGCGCGCATGCCCCTGGTCGTCGCGGAAGTCGACCACGCGGCCACCGAACTTCACCGGGTAGAGCACCTCGGGACGGGCGAACTCCCACGGGTTGCCGTAGCGCAGCCAGTTCTCCGGGTGTTCCACCTGCTGGCCCTGCTCGATGCGCTGGTAGAACATGCCGTAGTCGTAGCGGATGCCGTAGGCATAGCCCGGCAGGCGCAGTGTGGCCATGGAGTCGAGCAGGCAGGCCGCCAGGCGCCCGAGGCCGCCGTTGCCGAGGGCGGCGTCGGGCTCGATCTCGCGCAACGCGTCGAAGTCCAGGCCGAGGCCGGCCAGGGCCTGTTCGGCGGCGTCGCACAGGCCCATGTTGAGCAGGCTGTTGTGCAGCAGGCGCCCGGTCAGGTACTCCAGCGACAGGTAGTAGACCCGTTTCGGCCCGGTGCGGTAGATGGTGCGCATGGTGCGCATCCACTGCTCGGTCAGGCGATCGCGGACCACGTAAGCGAGCGCGTGCTGCCAGTCGCGTGGCGTCGCGGTGATCGGGTCCTTGCCGATGGTGTAGGTCAGGCGCTGGGCGACGGAGCGGCGCAGCGCGGCGGCGTCGCTGCCGAGCGGCTCGTGGACGAAGACGTCGTCGTGCGGCATGGTCCCGGTCCCTGGCGGTCGCGCACCGGTTCCGAGCTTAGCAGACCCGCCCGCTGGCCGGTCTGCGCGACCTGGGCGCGTGGTAGAATTCCACGCCATGTCCAGCGTCTCTTCCAACCCCGAGTCCAGCCCCGAGAGCACTCTAGGCAGCACGGTGCGGCTGCCCGCCGTGCTGGCGCTGCCGCTGCGCCTGGTGCCGCCGGTGGTCCACTCCACGGCGCTGGCCACGGTGCTCGACCGCGTACTCGCACGTGCCCTGGCCGACGGCGAGCTGCAGTTCCTGTTCGGTCGCACCGTGGCGATCCGGTTCGACGACACGCAGGTCGAATACCGGCTGTTCCTCGGCGTCGGCGGGTTCTACGCCGGCAGCAGCGAGCTAGTGGCCGACGTCACGATGAGCGGCGCGCTCTACGACTTCCTGGTGCTGGCCGCAGGGGATGAGGATCCCGACACGCTCTTCTTCCAGCGGCGACTGCGCATCGAGGGGGACACGGCGCTCGGCCTGCAGGTCAAGAACCTGCTCGACAGCCTCGACTTCGGCATCCACGAACTGCCCGATTCGGCGCGCGCATGGGTCGACGGTGCGCTCGCCGCCTACCGCAGGCTCTTCGGCGGCGGCGTCAGCTGACCGCGGCCGGGGCCGCCGCGATGCCCGCCTCGCCGTACCAGTAGCCGCGGCACGGCCCGACCGGCATCAGCGCCTCGAGGCGCGCCTGCGCCACCGTCGCTTCGAGTTCTCCGGCACGCACCGCGGCGAAGGTCGAGAGCACCTCGACGGTGCCCTCGTCCTGCGGGTAGATCCGTGCCAGGTTCACGCCGAGGTCGGCCATGTCGGCCAGCTCGTTCACCAGCGCGTAGGTCTGCGCCGACTGGGTCTGGATGCCGTTGAAGGCGAGGAACGGCGCCTCCTCGCGGGTGCGCACGAGCAGGCCGTCGGGGTAGCGATCGCACACCTCCGCGCAGGCGTCCTTGGGCAGGTTGTGATGGCGCGCGGTGAAGCAGCGCGCCGACCACGCGAGCGGGATGCGCCCGTAGGCGGTCACCTCGGTCTCGACCCCATCCGGGGCCGCGGCGAGGATCTCGGCCAGGGTCGCGCGCGAGAGCTCGAACGGCATTACCCAGCGGCGCAGCCCCTGGCGCACGAGCAGCGCCAGGGTGTGCTGGTTGTAGATGTTGATCGCGGGACCGGTGACGAAGGTCACGCCCTGCTCGGCGAGCAGGCGCACGGCGCCGACGTCGTTGGCCTCGACGCGGAAGCGGCCGTTGGCGCACAGGCGACGCAGGGTCTTGAGCTCCGACTCGGCCTCGATCAGTGCCAGGCTCGAGAGCACCACCTCCTTGCCCGCCGCCTGCAGCGTCTCGGCGAGCGCCAGCCAATCGTCGAGGCGCAGCTCACGGCGCTTGGAGCAGACCGTCTCGCCCAGGTAGACGACGTCGGCGGGTCCCGCCGCGACCTCCTCGTAGAAGGCCTCGAGCCGGCCGCGCGGCCAGTGGTACTGGACCGGGCCGAGGGACAGGCGCAGCGACGCGAGAGGGTGGGTCACTGCCAGGGCCGATGGTAGGCCCCGAGCGTGGTCTGCGCGCCCTCGGAGACCTTGCCCAGCGCGGCCAGCCAGTCAGGCCGCGGCGTGAAGCCATCGGGGTCGCGGGCCACGGCGTCGAGCGCCTCGCGCCACACCTTGGTGACCTGGCGCACGTAGGCCGGGCTGCGCTGGCGCCCCTCGATCTTGACCGCGCGCACCCCCATGCTCTGCAGCTCGGGCAGAAGCTCGAGGGTGTTGAGGCTGCTCGGCTCCTCGATGGCGTAGTAGGTGGCGTCGCCGACCGCGTAGCGCCCCTTGCAGATGGTCGGGTAGCCGGCGTGCTCGCCGGTGCCGTAACGGTCGATCAGCAGCTCTCCGAGCCGTGATTCGAGGCCCTGTTCGGTCTCGGTCCAGCGCACCGCGCTGGCCGGTGAACAGACACCGCAGCTGTTGGGCGACTGTCCGGTGGCGTACGACGACAGCGTGCAGCGCCCCTCGACCATCACGCACAGTCCACCGAAGCCGAACACCTCGACCTCGACCGGCACCTGCTCGATGACCCGCGCGACCTGCGCCAGCGACAGCACCCGGGGCAGCACCACGCGACGCACGCCGAAGGTGTCGTGGTAGAAGCGGATCGCCTCGTAATTGCTGGCCGAACCCTGCACCGACAGGTGGCGCGGGAGGTCGGGATGGGCGTGCATGGCGTAGTCGAGAACCGCCATGTCGGCGACGATGAGCGCGTCGACGCCGAGCTCCGCGGCGTGGTCGACCGCCGCCTGCCAGCGTGCGAAGCCGCCCGGCTGAGGGTAGGTGTTGATGGCGACGTAGACCCGCGTGCCCCTGGCGTGGGCGTAGCGGATGCCGTCGCGGGCGTTGCCCTCGCTGAAGTTGAGCCCGGGGAAGGAGCGTGCGTTGGTGTCGTCGCGAAAGCCCATGTAGACGGCGTTGGCGCCGTGGTCCACGGCGCCCTTGAGGGCGGGGAGGTTGCCTGCGGGGCAGACCAGGTCCACGAGCCCCCCTCAGCCGACCACGTCGAGCTCGCGACGCCGGAAGCGCGCGCCGCACATGCGCGCGACCCGTTCGCAGGCCGCGATGTCGACGCCCTCGAGGCCGTCGATCGCTGTCGCGGTGACCTCGGGGATGTAGCGCGGTGCCTCCTGAAGGAAGGCGAGCACGGCCTGATAGGCGCCGGGCAGGGCGGGTTGGCAGTGGCGGTTGTACACCTCGGGTGACTGGGCATTGAGCGAGACCGAGACCGCGTCGACCCGTCCGGCCATCTCGGGCAGCACGTCGCGCTTGTTGGCAAGGCTGGCGAGACCGTCGGTGTTCAGGCGCACGCGGCCACCGCGCTGCTTGACCCACGCCGCCACCTCGAGCATCAGCCCGAGCCGCAGGGTCGGCTCGCCGTAGCCGCAGAAGACCACCTCGGCGTAGGCCGTCGGATCACCGATCGCGGTGATCACCTCGTCGAAGCTCGGGCGATGGTCGAGGGTCAGGTCGTGGTCATGCACGCGGCGCGAGCCGAGGGTCTTGGGGCAGAAGGCACAGACCAGCGTGCAGCGGTCGGTGATGTTGAGGTACAGACGGTCCTCGATCGCGTAGGCGACGGTCTGTTTGGTTGCGGGCGTGACGGCGGCGGGCGTGCTGGGCATCTGCTGGACCGTGGCCGGGCACGGCCATGCGCCGCGCGGGCGAAACATTATACTCCGTAGAGGGTCGGATGCCGACCCGATCGGACCATCGAGAGGAGGAGCGTCATGCATCGAATCCTGTGGTTGGTTCTGCTGCTGGCGGTCACGCCCTTGCGCGCCGAGTGGCTCGAGGATCAGGGTATGGTGGTGGCGAGCACCCAGGGGACGTTCGCCGACGTGCGCCAGAACGTGGCCGATGCCATCATCGGCCAGGGGCTGGTCGAGAACAGCACCGCGCAAGTGGGCGAGATGCTCGCGCGCACGGGTGCCGACCTGGGGACCCGGAGCGTTTACGCCCACGCCGAGGTGGTCGAGTTCTGCAGCGCAACGCTCACCCAGGCGATGACCGCGGCCAATCCCCATGCCATCGTCCACTGCCCATACCGCATCGCCGTCTACACCCTGGCCGCGCAGCCGGATACCGTCTACCTCGCCTACCCGCGACCGACCGCCGGTGGTGCGACGCCGGAACTCGAGGCAGTCGAGGCCCTGCTGCGCCTGGTGGTCGAGGAGTCGCTGTGACACGGTGACAGGGAATCTCGGCGCTGCCGCGTGGTCAACGGCTCCCCGTGGCGCACGCCGTCTACGCTGCCCTCAACCCCTGAACGCTTGCCCGCGTCGCGGACCGCTGGCTACCATGCGCCGCCCATGCCGATGCTTCCGGGGGAGATGCCGTGTCCACGCTGATCTGCGGATCGATGGCCTTCGACACCATCATGGTGTTCCAGGACCGCTTCAAGAACCACATCCTGCCGGACCAGGTGCACATCCTGAACGTCTCGTTCCACGTCCCGGAGATGCGGCGCGAGTTCGGCGGCTGTGCGGGCAACATCGCCTTCGGCCTGCAGCTGCTCGGCGGCCGCCCGCTGCCAATGGCCACGGTCGGCGAGGACTTCGCCCCCTATGCCGCCTGGCTCGACCGCTGCGGTATCGATCGACGCCACATCACCACGGTACCCGGCAGCTACACCGCGCAGGCCTACATCACCACCGATCTGGACGACAACCAGATCACCGCGTTCCATCCGGGGGCGATGAACGCATCGCACACCAACCGGGTCGATGCGACCGACGGAGTGCGCCTGGGCATCGTCTCCCCGGACGGGCGCCAGGGCATGATCGACCACGCGGCCCAGTTCGCCGCGGCCGGCATCCCGTTCGTCTTCGATCCGGGCCAGGGGTTGCCGCTGTTCGATGGCCCGGCGTTGCTTGACCTGATCGACCAGGCCACCTGGCTGACCCTCAACGACTACGAGTCGCGCCTGCTGCTCGAGCGCACCGGCCTGACCCTGGACGGGCTAACGCGCCGGGTGGAGGCGGTGGTCATCACCCGCGGCGCCGAGGGCTCGTCGATCTACGCCGACGGCGAGGAGATCACCCTGCCGGCGGTGCCGGTCGAGGTCGCCGTCGACCCGACCGGGTGTGGCGACGCCTATCGCGCCGGGCTGCTCTACAGTCTCGAGCAGGGCTACGACTGGCCCACCACCGGGCGCGTGGCGAGCCTGATGGGCGCGCTCAAGGTGGCCCACCACGGCACCCAGAACCACGCCTTCGAACGGGATGCGTTCGCCGAGCGGTTCAAGGAGGCTTTCGGCTACCGCCTGGGCTGAAGTCCAAGCGCCACGGTGACGTGCCGGGACAGGTTCACCGCCTCTACGTCGGAGCCTTGGGCCAAGGCGGGAGGGTCTCGTCGACTGGATCGACCCTTGGCTCCGATGACTCCGGGCGGAGGCCGTCACGTTTCGACGCGACACCGCCTCACGGTGAGGGATTTCACTGATGACAATCACGAGAAACACTATTATGCTTTGCTCAGCTACGTCATGTAGGATTACGGTAGAGCAACGCACCGAATCCGTGGTAGCGCTCAGAACCGAACAGGGAGAACCTCAATGAAGAAGTCGTTTACCGCGCTGGCAAGCGCGTTGATGCTGGTATTGATCGTCGCCGGCTGCAGCACCGCTTCGAAGGTGGCCGCGCCGCCGCCCGCACCGGAGCCCAAGGCTGCCCCGGCCCCGATGCCCCCGGCTGACAGCGACGGCGACGGCGTCACCGACGACAAGGACAAGTGTCCGAACACGCCGAAGGGCACCAAGGTCGATGCCGACGGCTGCCCGATCGTGGTCGAGCCGCAGCGCATGGAAATCAAGATCGAGTTCGACTTCGACAAGGCGGCGATCCGTCCGCAGTACACCGCCGCCCTGGGTGACGTCGCGGCCTTCATGCAGAAGTACTCGAGCGCGGTCGCGACCATCGAGGGTCACACCGACAGCACCGGCCCGGAGAACTACAACCAGGGCCTGTCCGAGCGTCGCGCCAACGCGATCCGTGACTACCTGGTCAACAACAAGGGTGTCTCGGCCAACCGCCTGAAGACGGTCGGTTACGGCGAGGCCCGCCCGGTGGCCGACAACGCTACCCGCGAGGGCCGTCAGCGCAACCGTCGCGTCATCGCGGTGATCATCGAGCCCAGATAAGGCTCGAAGACCGCAAGGTCAGGAGGGCGGCCCACGGGCCGCCCTCTTTTTTTGCTTCGACGCAGCGTTTCGCACCGGTGCGCCACCCGGCCAGATGGGCGGCACAGAGGGCCAGTTCCGGACGGCACACGCTGGTGTGATGAAAAAGAAAGGGCGGCCTGAGCCGCCCTTGCCGACGAGTGGCGTCGGCGTTATCGCTTCGTCCGCTCGTCGCGCACGCGTACCGCCTTGCCCTGCGAGCGCGGCACCTCGCCCGGGGCCTTGAGCTGCACGCTGCAGCTGACGCCGATCAGCGACTTGATGTGGTGGCGGATCTCGTCGGCGAGTTTTTCGTAGTCGCCGCGAGCGGTCTCCGGGGCGGCTTCGAGCTCGGCGCTCAGCGTGTCCAGCGAGCCCTCGCGGCGGACCACCAGCTGGTAGTGGGGAGCGATGCCCGCGAAGCCGACCATCACCGCCTCGATCTGCGACGGGTAGACGTTGACGCCGCGGATGATCAGCATGTCGTCGTTGCGCCCGGTCACGCGCAGGATGCGCACGTGGGTGCGACCGCAGGTGCACGGCGCCGTGCTCAGCCGCGTGATGTCGCGGGTGCGGTAGCGGATCATCGGCAGGGCCTGCTTGGTGAGCGTGGTGATCACCAGCTCGCCGCTCTCGCCCACAGGCCGCGGCTCACCACTGTCCGGGTCGATGATCTCGAACAGGAAATGGTCCTCCCAGCCGTGCAGGCCGGCGCGCTCCTCGAGGCACTCGGCGGCGACGCCCGGGCCGAGGATCTCGGACAGGCCGTAGATGTCGACCGCCTTGATGCCGAGGCGGGCGTCGAGCTCGGCGCGCATCGCCTCCGACCACGGTTCGGCGCCGAACACGCCGATCGCCAGCGGGCCGCCGGCGATGTCGACCCCCTCGGCTTCGGCCACCTCGGCGATGTTGAGTGCGTAGGAGGGCGTCGCGCACAGCACGCGTGCGCCAAAGTCCTGCAGCAGCACGATCTGCTTCTCGGTGTTGCCGCCCGACATGGGCGTCACGGTGCAGCCGAGCCGTTCTCCGCCGTAGTGGGCGCCGAGGCCGCCGGTAAACAGGCCGTAGCCATAGGCATTGTGCAGGATGTCCCCGGGTCGCCCACCGGCACAGGCGATGGAGCGCGCCATCAGGTCGGCCCACATGGCGATGTCGTCACGCGTGTACCCGACCACCGTCGGCTTGCCGGTGGTGCCGGAGGAGGCGTGCACGCGCACCACCCGGTCACGCGGCACCGCGAACATGCCGAACGGGTAGTTGGCGCGCAGGTCGTCCTTGACGGTGAACGGGAAGCGCGCGAGGTCCTCGAGTGACTTCAGGTCGTCGGGCTTGACCCCGGCCGCGTCGAAGCGCTCGCGGAAGTGGGCCACGTTGGCGTAGGCGTGCGCGAGGGTCTTCTGCAGCCGTTCGAGCTGCAGCGTGGCGAGCCGCTCGCGTGGCAGGGTCTCGACCTCCGGCTGGAAATGGAACGGGGTGTCGCTCATCGGGGCCTCCTCCTGGTCGTTATCTGGTGATTATCTTTTTGGTAATTATCTTGGTCATGCCCGGTCGCGCCAAACGGGGTGTGCCGCCCCGTTCACCAGCCCGGCTTGCTGCCGAGCCCGCCGGTGCCGGCGCCGCGTGCCGGGGTGTGCGTGATCGCGAAGCCCTGGTTGTACCCGGCGCGGGTCACGATGGCGAACTTGAGTCCCCAGCCGGCGAGCAGCGCGGCCAGCGCGGCCAGCGCGGCCAGCGGCGCCTGCGCCGAGGGCACGCCGGCGGCAACCGCCAGGAGCAGGAGCGGTGCCACGTGCCCGGCCCCGGCGAACGGCGCCTCGGCGCGCTCGAGCACGCGCAGCGCTGCGCGCGGGGCCTGTCCGCGCAGCGCACTGCGGTAGCCGCGCCAGGTCGCGTAGCGCAGGACCAGGGCGCCGAGGAGCAGCACGGCGCTCGAGAACTGCGCCCCGGCGGGCCCGACGGCGAGGACAATCAGCAGGTAGAGCGCCGTGCCCTCGGCCAGGCCGGTGGCGAGGATCAGCGGCAGCAGACGGGGCTCGCGCCAGGCGGGGATGCCGCGCGCTTCCTTGAGGATGCGCGCCTGGCAGTAGAGGAAGGTCGCTGCGAGCAGGCCGGTGACCGCGCCGAGGAGGGTCGAGTGGAGCAGCGCGGCGAGGCCGGCACCGGCCAGCAGCGGGGCGGCGACGTAGGCTTCGCGGGCCATCCACGAAGTGCGTGGGTTGCGCAGCACGCTCAGCGCGCGCAGCGGCCGGCCGAGGTGCAGTGAGACCTGGGCCAGGCCAACAGCAACGAGCAGCAGGCCGACCCAGGTCGGTACGGTCAGCGGGTAGCCGGCCAGGGCGCCGAGCGCGGCGACGACCAGCAGACCGCTGCCGCTGCCGCCGGTCAGGAAGTTGAGTGCCACGTGCCAGTCCCAGTGGGATTGCAGCCACGGTTTGCCGCCGACGCTCATCGTCCCTCCCACAGGTAGTAGAAGCCGGGATCGGTACCGAGTTCCTCGTGCATGCGGAAGTGCTCGTGGGTGGCGAGCAGTTGGCTGACGTTGCTCTGCGGGTCCTCGATGTCGCCGAACTGCAGGGCGCTGGCGATGCAGGCGTTGACGCAGGCCGGGGTCGCCGCCGGGTCGATGCCCGGAGTCAGGCCGTGGGCGTGGCCGTAGTCGATGCGGTCGATGCAGAAAGTGCACTTCTGTGCCACGCCACGCCGCTCGGACTCCTCGCGTTGCCGCTCGTGGCGCATGCGCCCCTTGGCATAGGCCTGGTTCGGCTCCTCGACCATGTAGCGTGCCTGGTAGGGGCATGCGACGGCACAGTAGGTGCAGCCGATGCACAGGTCGTAGTCGATGGTCACCAGGCCGTCGGCACGCTGCCCGGTCGCCGTCGACGGGCAGACGTGCATGCACGGCGGATCGGCGCAGTGCATGCAGCCGACCGGGACGAAGGCCCGGCGCACGTCAGGGTACTCGCCGACCTCCATGTCGAGCACCCTGCGCCACTGCACTCCGGGCGCGGTGGCGTTGGTGTGCTTGCACGCGGCGGTGCAGGTCTGGCAGCCGACGCAGCGCTCGAGGTCGGCGACCATGACATAGCGGGTCATCGCCGGTCTTCCACGCGCGTCAGGCGGACGCGGGTCAGGTCGGCACCCGAGCCGGTGGAGTCGGTGAGGTCGATCAGCATCGGCACCAGCTTGTTCAGGCTGGGCAGCTTAAGGTCCTTGGCGAACGGCGTCGCCCAGTGGTCGAACTGGCCGACCATCAGCACCGTGTCGGGACGGATGCCCTGGCGCGTGACCACCCGGCCGCGGGTCGCGTTGAGCGGCGAGCGCACCTCGACCAGGTCCCCGTCGGTGAGCCCGAGTTCGGCCGCCTTCCCGGCGTTGAGTACCACGCCGCCATGACCGCCGACGTTCTCGGCCACCTCGTGCATCACCTGGATGCCGGCGTTGCCACCCCAGGCGTACTGCATGCTGCGCGCGGTGACGGCCCAGAACGGGTAGTCGCGCATGTCGACCTTGAAGTTGCGTTCCAGCGCCTTCTCCCACATCTCCGGGTAGTGCTTGTACTCCGGCAGCGGGTCATACTCCTCGAGCTGCTCGTCCCACCAGCTGATGCCGTGCTCGTGCAGGCGCCGGCCGAGCTGTTTGCCGATGCGCATCAGCCGCTCCTGGTAGGGCAGCTCGAAGCGCAGGCCAGCATCCTCGATCGCCGCGTAGAGGTACCACTTCACGCGCGGGAAGGGCGCGAGGCGGAAACCGTGCTCGCGGTACCAGTCGAGTCCCTGGTCCTCGGCACCCTCGGTGAGTTCGGCGCTGGCGGCGCGGCAGCTGGCG
>JBFIFF010000024.1:0-11929 GCA_041602955.1 Gammaproteobacteria bacterium
GGGTGGGAGAACACCACCGTGGGGACGTGAGCATGGGCCGGTGGGCGCACGTGGTCCGGGTCGAACAGCCGCTCGGCGAGACGGCGACCCTGGCGGACCGCGACGGGGGTCAGGGCCGGACCCTGGACCACGTCGCCGACGGCGTGGAGGCCGGGCACCGCCGTGTGCGAATCGGCGTCGACCGCCAGGTGGCCGCTGCGCCGCGGCGCCAGACCGGCGCGATCGAGGTCGAGATCGGCGGTGTTCGGCCGGCGGCCGACGGCCCAGATCACCCGGTCGAAACCGGTCAGGCGCAGGCCGTCCGCGGCGACCACCGCCACGTGGGCGGCGTCGCGTTCGAGCGCTGTGACCGAGGTTCCGAGGTGCAGGGCGACGCCCTGGGCGGAGAGGGTCTCGCCCAGGGTCTCGCCGACCAGCGGGTCGAAGGAGGCGAGGACGCGCGGTTCGGCAGCGAGCAGTGTGACCTCGGCACCGAGCGCACGCAGCATGCCGGCGAGCTCGACGCCGATGTAGCCGGCCCCGACGACGGCGACGCGGCGCGGCGCCTCGGCCAGGGCGAAGAAGCCGTCCGAGGTGATCCCGAGTTCCGCACCCGGCACCGGCGGCACCAGCGGCGTGCTGCCCGTGGCAACGACCAGGTGGTCGGCACTGAAATGCACGCCATCGACCGCGATGGTACGGGCGTCGACGAATCGCGCCCGACCGGGGAGGTGGACGACACCGAGCGTGGCGAGATGGTCGCTCCAATCGCGGTTCAACTCGGCGAGCAGGGCGTCGCGTCGGGTGACCAGCGTGCTCCAGTCGACACCGGAGAAGGTGTTGTGCAGACCGAACCCGGTGCCGTCACGCGCGATTTCGGCCGCGTCTGCGGCGTACCACATGAGCTTCTTCGGCACGCAGCCGGCGTTGACGCAGGTGCCGCCGAGTGGGTTGGGATCGACCAGCGCGACACGCCGGCCGAGCTGGGCGGCGCGTTCGGCGACCGCCAGGCCGCCGCTGCCGCCACCGATGGCGATCAGGTCGAAGTGGGTGTGCATGTCTGTCTCTCTCTCAAACGAGCGGCCGGGGCGGGTCACGCCCCGGCCGCGTGGCAGGCAATGGTCAGGCGGCCTTGGCGCGGGCGGCGAGCCACGCCTCGACATCCTCGGAGCCGCCGATGCGCTCGCCGTTGACGAACACCTGCGGCACCGTGGTGGCGCCGGCGACGGCGCGCAGCGAGCGCTCGGTGTAGTCCTGGTTCAGCACCAGCTCCTCGTGGGCGATGCCGGCGTCGTGGAGCATGCCCTTGGCGCGGGCGCAGAACGGGCAGCCCTTGCGCGTCATCACGGTTACGTCGAGCGGCTTGGCCGCCTGCGGCGCGACGTAGGCGAGCATGGTGTCGGCATCGGAGACGCCGAACGGGTCGCCCGGCTCCTCGGGCTCGATGAACATCTTCTCGATGACCCCGTCGCGCACCAGCATCGAGTAGCGCCACGAGCGCTCGCCGAAGCCGAGGTCGTTCTTGGGCACCAGCAGGCCCATGCCGCGGCTGAAGTCGCCGTTGCCGTCGGGGATGAAGGTGATGGCGTCGGCCTTCTGGTCGGCCTGCCACTCGTTCATGACGAAGGCGTCGTTGACCGAGATGCAGACGATCTCGTCGACGCCGTGCGCCCGGAACACCGGCGCGAGTTGGTTGTAGCGCGGCACGTGGGTCGACGAGCAGGTCGGCGTGAACGCACCCGGCAGCGCGAACACGATCACGGTCTTGCCAGCGAACAGCTTCTCGCTGGTGACGTCGACCCAGTCGTGGTCCTTGCGGGTGCGGAAGGTGACGCTCGGGACCTTGTGGCCTTCTCTGTTCTCGAACATGGTGATTCTCCTAAGGGTTGGGGTGGGATCGAAGAAGCGCAATCAGCAGGCGATCGCGTCACCGCACGCCGCCGCCAGGGCCGGGCGACGCGCCTTGGCGCGAGCCCAGGCCCGTTCGTGCAGGTGGTAGGCGACGGTGTTGACGGCCGGTTCGACCAGCGCGATGGCCCCGCCGACCAGCACGCTGCCCGTCATCAGGTAGCCCACGGTGAAGGCGACGCAGAAATGGACGGCGGCGAAGGTTGCGGTCTTGGTCATGGTGCGAATCCGGGGTCAGGTGGCGGTCGATGGGGAGATTCTAGAGGCTTCTAGATAATTATAAAAATGGAATATAATGATTACTGTGATCTATTGAATAGATGAAACATGGGGTAACGGCATGACCCATCTGCCGACGCTTAAACAGCTGCGCTACTTCCTTGCCCTGGTCGAGTTACGGCATTTCGGGCGTGCCGCAGAGAGCTGTTACGTGTCGCAGTCGGCCTTCTCCGTGGCCATCCGTGAACTGGAGGGACTGCTCGAGGTGCAGTTGTTCGACCGCACGCGCAAGAAGGTGACGGTGACCGCGATCGGTCAGGACCTGGCCGCGCAGGCGCGCTTGGTGCTGCGCGACGCCGAGGCGCTGGTCGAGGCCGCACGTCACCCCAAGGAACCGCTCGCCGGGCGTCTCAACCTCGGCGTCATCCCGACGATCGCCCCGTTCCTGCTGCCCGCGTTCATGCCCTCCCTGCAGGCGGACCGCCCGCGTCTGCAGCTCTACCTGCGCGAGGAGCAGACCGCCGTGCTGCTCGAGGCGATGCTGGAGGGTGAACTCGACGTGGTGCTGATGGCGCTGCCCTACGACCTGCGCCACGCCGAGGTGATGACGCTGTTCAACGACCCGTTCCGTCTCGCTTGCCGCGAGGGGACCGAGCGGGTCGATCCCACCCGCTACCGCTTCAACCGGCTGCAGCAGGAGAGCGTGCTGCTGCTCGAGGATGGCCATTGCCTGCGCGACCACGCGCTCGCCGCGTGTCGCATCCGTCGTCACGAGAAGGTCAGCCGGTTCGCCGCGAGCAGCCTGCTGACCCTGGTGCAGATGGTCGAGGCCGACCTTGGTATCACCTACCTGCCGGCGATGGCCGAGGGCTCGGCACTGCTGCGCGACACCCGGGTGCGCACCTACCCGCTCGACGCGGGCGCGTTCCGTGAGATCGGCCTGGTCTGGCGCAAGGGCAGTGCCCGCAGCGAGGAGTTCAGGATGCTCGGCGAGCACATCGCCGCGCACCGGCCCGAGACGTCGCGCCGCGCGCCGCGCGGGAGGTCGCGCAGGCGCGCCGCGACCTAGGGCTCAGCTCCCGCGCTTCAGGGTGCCGAGCGGCTGGCCCATGCGCACCGAGCTGCCCGGCGTGAGGTCGTCACGCAGCGTTGCGGCACCCTCCGGCAGCAGCACGATCACCGTCGAACCCATGTTGAAGCGGCCGATCTCGGCGCCGCGAGCGAACTCGGGGCCTGCGTGGCCGTAACGGGTCAGGGTGACCTCGCGCCGGTGGGGGGGCGTGATCTCGCCGGCCCATGGGGTCTCGATGCTGCCGACGAACAGCGCGCCGACCAGCACCACCGCCACCCGCCCGACCTCGGTGTCGAACAGCAGCACCACCCGCTCGTTGCGCGCGAACAGCCCGGGCACGGTGCGCACCGCAGGCGGGTTGACCGCGAACAGGCGGCCCGGGACGTGCACCAGCTCGACCAGGCGCCCGGTCAGCGGCATGTGCACGCGGTGGTAGTCGCGCGGCGACAGGTAGAGGTTGGCCACGCTGCCGCCGGCGAACGGCGCGGCGCGCCGCAACGAGCCGCCGAGCAGCGCGGCGACGTCGAAGCGGTGGCCCTTCGCCACCAACGGTGCCTCGTCCAGGGGCCCGCAGTAGCAGACCGCGCCGTCGACCGGCTGGAGCAGGGTGGCCCCGTCCTCGTCGAGCGGGCGGGCGTCGGGTTTGAGCGCGCGGGTGAAGAAGGCGTTGAACGAGTCGAAGTCACGCTTGTTCGCCGTCTCCGCTTCACCAAGGTCGATATCGAACCGGCTGCAGAAGAGGTCGATCAGGAGATCCTTCCACCAGGCGACCCGGCTGCGCGTGGCGCGGTGCACGACGCGCGACAGGGCATGGGTCGGCAGCAGGTACTGGGGCAGCGTGCGCAGCCAGTCGGTCAGGCCGGCGACATCCTCGACGGCGCGGGTGTGGGCGGGATGCGGATCCATGCGTGTCTCGTCGGCGGGAACAGGCGCCAATTATAGGGTCTGCGGCCGCACTTCGCGCCGGGGAATGCGATCACTCGGGCGGCGATCACCTGCCGTGCGTCGATCTCGAAATGCAGGTTTGGTTGCCCGGTCCGGATCGGCCAACCGTGCGCTGTCGGGGAGGGCACCGGGAGGCGGCTGAAGGGGCCGACGACCACGGCGCAGTCGTGGCCGTGGCCACGGGAGAGCAGGCACAGGGCGCGCGCCGGTGTTCGGCTCAGGAGGCCTCGATCGGCACGTCCGGGTGGTTGCCCCACTCGGACCACGAGCCCGGGTAACCCTTGACGCGCGGGTATCCGAGCGTGCGCAGCATGACGTAGGTGTGCGACGAGCGGTGATGGGTCTGGCAGTGGCAGACGATCTGCTTGTCCGGGGTCAGGCCACGCGCCTCGAGCAGTGCGCGCAGCTCCGCTTCCGGCAGGTAACGCAGGTTGCGCGCGCGGTCCATGGTCAGCATCCAGTCGAGGTTCGCGGCGCCGGGGATGTGTCCGGGGCGCGCGGCGAAGGATTTCGAGCCGTGGTACTCCTCGGTGGTGCGCGCGTCGAGGATGCGCACGTCCTCGTCCTCGAGATGCTGGCGTATCCAGTCGAGCGTGGCGACCGGCCCCTCGGCGTAGTTCACCGGGTAGTCGCCCGGCGTGGGCTGCACCGCCCGGCCCTCGACCGGGTGCTGCTCGTTGGCCCACGCATGCATGCCGCCGTTGAGCATCGACCACGACGGGTGACCGACGACGTCGAGCGTCCACAGCAGCCGCCCCGCCTTGCCGCCCCCCTCGTCGTCGACCGCGACCACGTGGTGGCTGCGCTTGAGCCCGATGGCGCCGAGCACCCGCGCGAGCAGGGCCGGGTCGGGGAGCAGGCCGGGGGCCGGCCGCTGGCCGTGCACGATCAGTCCGTAGTCGAGGTGCACCGCGCCGGGGATGTGCATGTGCGCGTACTGCTCGCGCCGGCTGAGGTCGACGACCAGCAGCTCCTCGTGACCGAGCACGCCCTCGAGCTGTGCGGGTTCGATGACCAGGGGCAGTTCGGTGAGCTTCATCGTGGCTCCACGGGGGGGCGGGCGGTCCGGTGAGTATAGGAAGCCGTGGCCGCGCATGTCCTGGCGCGGGTCAAGTGCCGCGGGATGGGTGCTGGCTCGTCGGGGCGAGGTCCGGCGCTTGGGGCGTCAGGCCGCGGTGACCGGGATCTTGCCGATGCGACCCTGCCACTCGCGCGGGCCGGCCTTGTGCACCGAGTCGCCACGGCTGTCGACGGCGACGGTCACCGGCATCTCCTCGACCTCGAATTCGTGGATCGCCTCCATGCCGAGCTCCTCGAAGGCGACGACGCGTGACTTGCGGATCGCCTTCGACACCAGGTAGGCGGCACCGCCGACGGCGATCAGGTAGACCGCCTTGTGGTCGCGGATGGCGTCGATCGCCACCTGGCCACGCTCCGCCTTGCCGACCATGCCGAGCAGGCCGGTCTTCTCGAGCATCATGCGGGTGAACTTGTCCATGCGCGTGGCCGTCGTCGGGCCGGCAGGGCCCACCACTTCGTCGCGCACCGGGTCGACCGGGCCGACGTAGTAGATGAAGCGGCCGTTGAAGTCGACGCCCTCGGGCAGCCCCGCGCCGCTGGCGAGCAGGTCCTGGATTTTCTTGTGCGCGGCATCGCGTCCGGTCAGCAGCTTGCCTGACAGCAGCAGCGTGTCGCCGGGCTGCCAGCTCGCCACTTCCTCGGCAGTGACGGTGTCGAGATTGACCCGACGCGTGTTGGGGGCGACCTCGAAGGTCAGCTCGGGCCAGTCGGCGAGGCTCGGCGGCTCGAGCGAGGCTGGGCCGTCGCCGCGCAGCGTGAAATGGGCGTGGCGGGTGGCCGCGCAGTTCGGGATCATCGCCACCGGCAGCGACGCGGCGTGGGTCGGGTAGTCGAGCACCTTGACGTCGAGGACGGTGGTCAGGCCGCCGAGCCCCTGCGCGCCGATGCCGAGCGCGTTGACCTTGTCGTAGAGCTCCAGGCGCAGCTCCTCGGCACGGCTGGCGGGTCCACGCGCCTGCAGTTCCTGGATGTCGACCGGGGCCATCAGCGACTTCTTGGCCAGCAGCATCGCCTTCTCCGGTGTGCCGCCGATGCCGAGGCCGAGGATGCCGGGTGGGCACCAGCCGGCGCCCATGGTCGGCACCGTCTTCAGCACCCAGTCGACCAGGCTGTCGCTGGGGTTGAGCATGACGAACTTGGCCTTGTTCTCCGAACCGCCGCCCTTCGCCGCGCAGATTACGTCGACCTCGCCGCCCGGGACGACCTCGACATGGACGACCGCCGGGGTGTTGTCGCGGGTGTTCTGGCGCTTGCCGGCCGGGTCGCGCAGCACCGAGGCGCGGAGGATGTTGTCCGGGTCGGTGTAGGCGCGCCGCACCCCCTCGTCGATCATCTCTTGCAGGCCGAGCGTCGCGTCCCAGCGGACGTCCATGCCGACCTTGACGAACACCACGGCGATGCCGGTGTCCTGGCAGATCGGCCGGTGGCCGGTGGCGGCCATGCGCGAGTTGATCAGGATCTGCGCCATCGCGTCCTTGGCCGCGGGCGACTCCTCCCGTTCCCAGGCCGCGGTCAGGGCCCGGATGTAGTCGACCGGGTGGTAGTAGGAGATGTACTGGAACGCGTCGGCGACGCTCTGGATCAGGTCTTCCTGGCGGATCGTGGTCATGGTGCTCACCGTGAGATCAGCATTCTGATGCGGGGGGGCGCCCGTTAGCCGCCGGCGTTGCGGTCACGCCGACGGGTTCGGACACGGCGCAGGGGCGCGACGCCTGCAACGGCTGGCCGTACCCGGCGACTGCAGGCACTGCGCGGTCGCGTTGCGTTGAGATGCGTCGGGTTGGACGCATCCCGCGCTAGGCCCGGTGCAGCGCGCGACCGTCGACGGCCAGCGCCGCCTCGTGCACCGACTCCGACAGCGTCGGGTGGGCATGGATGGTGCGCGCGATGTCCTCGGCGCTGGCGCCGAACTCCATCGCCAGCACCAGCTCGGCGATGAGCTCGGACGCGGCGGGGCCGACGATGTGGCCGCCGAGGATGCGATCGGTCTTGGCGTCGGCGATCACCTTGACCATCCCGGCCGCCTGCTCCATGGCCCGCGCGCGACCGTTGGCGGCGAACGGGAAGGTGCCGACACGGTAGTCGGTGCCTGCCGCCTTGAGCTCCTCCTCGGTCTTGCCAACCCAGGCGATCTCAGGTGCGGTGTAGATCACCGAGGGGATGGTGTCGTGGTTGAGGACGGTCGCCTGTCCGGCGATGATCTCGGCCACCGCGACGCCCTCCTCGGAACCCTTGTGGGCGAGCATCGGCCCGCGCACCAGGTCGCCGATGGCGTAGATGTCGGGGAGCGTGGTGCGGCACTGGTCGTCGACGTGGACGAAGCCCGACTCGTCACTGATCAGCTCGACGTCGGAGGCCCACAGGTTGTCCGAGTTGGGGCGCCGGCCGACCGCGACGATCAGCTTGTCGAAGGTCAGCTTGTGCTCGCCGGCCTTGTCCTGGTAGGTCAGCGCGACCTGCTTGGCGGTCGCCTTGCTCGAGGTGACGCGGGCGCCGAGGCGGATGTCGAGGCCCTGCTTCTTGAACTGGCGCAGCGCTTCCTTGGCGATCTGCGCATCGGCCAGCGGCATGAAGTCGTCCTGCGCCTCGAGCAGGATGACCTCGCTGCCCAGGCGGCGCCAGACGCTGCCGAGCTCGACGCCGATGACGCCGGCACCGATGACGCCGAGCTTTTTCGGCACCTCGGTGAACTCCAGCGCGCCGGTCGAGTCGACGATGCGGTCGCGGTCGATGCGCGCGGCCGGGATGTCGATCGCACGTGAGCCGGTGGCGAGGATCACCGCGCCGGCCGTGAGCGTCTCGCTCGGCTGGTCGGCGCCGCTCGGCGTCACCTCGACCCGCTTGCCGGCGACCAGGCGGCCGCGCCCCTGCACCCAGTCGATCTTGTTGGCCTTGAACAGCTGCTTGATGCCGCCGGTCAGGTCGCTGACGATCTTGTCCTTGCGCGCGATCATCTTCGGCACGTCGATGGCCACCGACTTGGCGCTGATGCCGTGCTCGGCGAGGCCGTGCAGCAGCTCGTGGTAGTGCTCGGAGGATTCGAGCAGCGCCTTGGACGGGATGCAGCCGACGTTGAGGCAGGTGCCGCCGAGCGCGGGCTCGCCCTGCTTGTTGATCCAGCGGTCGACGCAGGCCGTCTTCAGGCCGAGCTGGGCCGCGCGGATGGCGGCGACGTAGCCGGCCGGGCCGGCACCGATGACGACGACGTCGTAGGACTTGGACATGTGCAATTCCCCCTCGGAGAAGCCGGGGCCGCACCCGGTCGCCGGGTGCGGCCCCGTGGACGTTGGAGCCTAGACCTGCAGCAGCAACCGTGCCGGGTCCTCGAGCGCCTCCGTGATGGCGACCAGGAAGCGCACCGCCTCGCGGCCGTCGCTGTTGCGGTGGTCGTAGGTCAGGGCGAGATACATCATCGGCCGGATCACCACCTGGCCGTTCTCGGCCACCGGGCGCTCCTGGATCTTGTGCATGCCGAGGATCGCGCTCTGCGGCGGGTTGAGGATCGGCGTTGACACCAGCGAGCCGAACACGCCACCGTTGGAGATGGTGAACGTGCCGCCGGTCAGCTCCTCCATGGTCAGCTGCCCGGCCTGCGCCTTCTTGCCGTAGTCGGTGATGCCCTGCTCGATCTGGGCGAAGCTCATGGCGTCGACGTCGCGCAGGATCGGCACCACCAGGCCGCGCGGCCCGGAGACGGCGACACCGATGTCGTAGTAGCCGTGGTAGACGATGTCGCTGCCGTCGATCGAGGCGTTGACCTCGGGGTAGCGCTGCAGGCCGGCGATCGCCGCCTTGATGAAGAACGACATGAAGCCGAGGCGGGTGCCGTCGTTGTCCTTCTCGAACTTGTCCTTGTAGCGGTTGCGCAGCTCCATGACCGGCTGCATGTTGACCTCGTTGAAGGTGGTCAGCATGGCCGCGGTCTGCTGCGCCTCGACCAGGCGCTCGGCGATGCGTGCGCGCAGCCGGGTCATCGGCACGCGCTGCTCGGCGCGCTCGCCGAGCGGCACCGCGGGCGCGGCGGCCGCCTTGGCCGGGGCGGCGGGCGCGGGGGCCGGGGCCGCGGTCGGCGCGGGCGCGGCGGCTGGCGCCGTCTTCTGCGTCTCGATGAACTTGAGCACGTCCTCCTTGAGGATGCGCCCGCCCTTGCCGCTGCCGCTGATCTTGCTCGCGTCGAGCTTGTGCTCGGCGACCAGCTTGCGCACCGCCGGGCTCAGGTCGGGCGCGGCGGCGGGTTTCGCGGCCGGGGCCGGGGCCTCGGCGGCGGGTGCGGCGGCCTCGGCCTTGGCCTCGGTGTCGAGCACCGCGATCACCTCTTCGCCGGCAACCTCGGCACCGGCCTGCTTGAGGATCTCGACCAGCACGCCGTCCTGTGGCGCGGGGACGTCGAGCACGACCTTGTCGGTCTCGATGTCGACCAGGTTTTCGTCGCGGGCGACGGCGTCGCCGGGCTGCTTGTGCCAGTTGAGGAGGGTTCCCTCCGCCACCGACTCGGGAAGTACGGGCACTCGGACTTCGATGCGCATGGGTCTAGTCTCTCATTCCCTACGGTTGGTTGTCTCGAACAGGCGGGCGTGGGACCCGGCTACTCAGCGAAATCGAACTTGCCGGTCAGCGCCTTCTCGACCAGGCGCTGCTGCTGCGCGGCGTGCTCGGCGAAGCTGCCCGCGGCCGGCGAGGCCGAGGCGCTGCGGCCGGCATAGTAGAGCTTGCGCTTGCTGCCGATGCAGATCTTGAAGTGGTGGCGCTGCTGGTACCAGGCCCCCTGGTTGCGCGGCTCCTCCTGGCACCAGACCACCTGCCTGGCGTTGGGGTAGCGCTTCATCACGCCGTTCAGCGCGTCGCGTGGGAACGGGTAGAGCTGTTCCATGCGCACGAGGGCGACCTGCTCGAGCCCCTGCCCGCGCCGCGCCTCGAGCAGGTCGTAGTAGACCTTGCCGGAGCACAGCACCACGCGCTCGACCTTGGCGGCGTCGATCTCGTCGATCTCGTCGATCACGGTGCGGTACTGGCCCGCGGTGAGTTCCTCGAGGCTCGAGATCGCCAGCTTGTGGCGCAGCAGGCTCTTGGGCGTCATCACCACCAGCGGCTTGCGGAAGTTGCGCACCATCTGGCGGCGGATCAGGTGGAAGATCTGTGCCGGCGTGGTCGGCACGCAGACCTGCATGTTGTGCTCGGCGCACAGCTGCAGGTAGCGCTCGAGGCGCGCCGACGAGTGCTCGGGGCCCTGGCCCTCGAAGCCGTGCGGCAGGAACAGCGCCAGGCCGCACAGCCGGCCCCACTTCGACTCGCCGGAGCTGATGAACTGGTCGATCACCACCTGGGCGCCGTTGGCGAAGTCACCGAACTGGCCCTCCCAGATCACCAGCGAGGTCGGGTCGGCGGTGGAGAAGCCGTACTCGAAGCCCATCACCGCCTCTTCCGAGAGCAGCGAGTCGATGACGATGAAGTGCGCCTGGTCGTCGGCCAGGTGCTGCAGCGGGATGTAGGTGCTGCCGTCGTGCTGGTTGTGCAAGACCGCGTGGCGGTGGAAGAAGGTGCCGCGGCCGCAGTCCTGACCCGACAGGCGCACCGGGTAGCCCTCGGTGAGCAGCGTGGCGTAGGCCATGGTCTCGGCGAAGCCCCAGTCGAGTGGCGCGGCACCGGCGGCCATCTTGCGCCGGTCGGCGTAGATGCGCGCCACGCGTGGATGCAGTTCGACGCCCTCCGGCAGGTTGAGCAGGGCATCGGCCAGGGCGCGCAGGCGCGGTCCCTCGACCGAGGTGTCGCCGTCGTCGCTCCACTCCTTGTCGAGGTAGGGGCTCCAGTCGACCGAGAACTTCGACGGCTTCGACGGGACGATGGCACGTGCTACCGTGCGCCCCTCGTCGAGGGCGTCGCGGTAGGCGGTGACCATCGCATCGCCCTCGCCGGCGGGGAGCACGCCGGACTCGGTCAGCTGCTCGGCGTAGAGCTGGCGGGTGGTCGGCCGTGCGCGGATGATCTGGTACATCATCGGCTGCGTCGCCGCCGGTTCGTCGGCCTCGTTGTGGCCGTGGCGGCGGTAGCAGACCAGGTCGATGACCACGTCCTTGCCGAACTCCATGCGGTAGTCCAGCGCCAGCTGGGTGACGAACAGCACCGCCTCGGGGTCGTCGCCGTTGACGTGGAAGATGGGCGCCTGGACCATCTTCGCCACCTCGGTGCAGTGGAACGTGGAGCGGCTGTCGACCGGGTTCGAGGTGGTGAATCCGACCTGGTTGTTGATCACGATGTGCACGGTCCCGCCGGTGGTGTAACCGCGGGTGTTGGACATCTGCAGCGTCTCCATCACCACGCCCTGGCCGGCGAAGGCCGCGTCGCCGTGGATCAGGATCGGCAGCACCTGCTTGCCGGTGTGGTCGCCGCGGCGCTGCTGGCGCGCGCGCACCGAGCCCTCGATCACCGGATTGATGATCTCGAGGTGCGAAGGGTTGAAGCCGAGCGCGAGGTGCAGCGTCCCTCCCGGGGTTTCCATGTCGCTCGAGAAGCCCATGTGGTACTTCACGTCACCGGAACCCTTGCCGGCCTTTTTCTTCTTGCCCTCGAACTCCTCGAAAAGGTCCTTCGGCGACTTGCCGAGGATGTTGACCAGCACGTTGAGGCGGCCGCGGTGGGCCATGCCGATGGCGGTCTCCTTGATGCCGTGGCTGCCGGCGCGCTGCAGCATCTCGTCGAGCATCGGGATCAGCGACTCGCCGCCCTCCA
>JBFIFF010000025.1:0-11859 GCA_041602955.1 Gammaproteobacteria bacterium
AACGGCCGGCCGGGGAGTCGAGGCCGACGGGACGCTCGGCGTAGCGATACTCGGCAGCGAGGGCCGGCACGGCGGCAGCGAGGAGCAGCGGGACGGACCACCGCGACGGGCGGGTGTGACGGTTCATCGGTACGACCTCCTGGTTGATGGCGGGTGGCGACCTTCTATGGGTCGTCCTACCGGGCAGCGCGTGACGCCGCCACCGCGCCAGCATACCCTTGTCCCCGTCCCGGTTCACGTCGGGGCACCAACGCGGCATCACGGGAGGCGAGGATGGGCCCACTGCACGGTGTCAGGGTCATCGAGATGGCGGGCCTCGGCCCCGCGCCCGTGTGCGGCATGCTGCTCGCCGACCTCGGTGCCGAGGTGATCCTGGTCGAGAGGGCCCGCGCCAACCCCAACGCGGCGGGCGCGTTCGACAGCGCGACGCTGGGTGCGGCGGCCTTCTACAACCGCGGCAAGCGCTCGCTGGCACTGGAGCTCAAGGCACCGGAAGGGGTCGGCATCGTGCTCGACCTGCTCGCCGGCGCCGACCTGCTGGTCGAGGGATTCCGCCCCGGGGTCATGGAGCGCCTCGGCCTCGGCCCCGCGCCGTGCCACGCGCGCAACCCCGCGCTGGTCTACGGGCGCATGACCGGCTGGGGCCAGGACGGCCCGCTGGCACCGCGCGCCGGGCACGACCTGAACTACATCGCCCTGAGCGGCGCGCTGCACCACGGCGGCGCTGCGGAGGGCCCGCCGGCCGCGCCGCCGACGCTGGTGGGGGACATCGGCGGCGGCACGCTGGTGCTGGCGGTCGGGCTGCTGGCCGCGCTGCGCCACGCGCAGGCCACCGGCGAGGGGCAGGTGGTCGACGCGGCGATCACCGACGGCACGGCGTGGATGACCGCACTGCTGCGCAGCGTCCATGCCGGTGGTGCCTGGTCGACGCAGCGCGGCGCGAACCTGCTCGACGGTGGCGCCCCCTGGTACAACGTCTACGCCTGCGCGGACGGACGCCACGTCACGGTCGGCGCGCTGGAGCCGAACTTCTACCGCGAGCTGCTGGCGCGCCTCGGCCTCGACGGCGACCCCGACTTCGCCGACCAGTACGACCGCGCGCGCTGGCCGGCGCAGCGCGCGCGCCTGGCCGCGCTGTTCCTGAGCCGCAGCCGCGACGCCTGGTGCGAGGTGTTCGCTGGCAGCGACGCCTGCTTCGCGCCGGTGCTCGACTTCGACGAGGCGCCACGCCACCCGCACAACGTCGCGCGCGGCACCTTCGTCGAGCGGGATGGCCTGGTGCAGCCGGCCCCGGTGCCGCGCCTGTCCGCCACCCCGGGCACGATCGGCTCGCCGCCGCCGCCCGGGGCGCACGGCGCCGAGATCCTCGGCGAACTCGGCTACGATCGCACGCGAATCGAGGCCCTGGCCGAACGGGGCGTGGTGCGCCTCGGTTGAGGGCACCAGCGATCACCCATCAGCCCTCCTTCTCCAGCAACGCGGCCAGCTCCGACTTGAAGCGCGCGATGGCCGGCGCGGCCTGGTCGAAGACGTCCTCCATGGCGGTGAAGTCGAACGCACCGATCTGACCGATCTTCGGGTGCACGTAGAGGTCGGGCGGGGCGTGCTCCAGGCGCCGCGCCATCTCGGCCTCGTGCATCAGGTCGAAGGCGCCGACCACCGCGTCGATGAAGCCGGGCACCGAGTGGCGCTCGGGTTCGCGGCTCTTGGCCACGTTGACGGCCACCACCAGGTCGCAGTCGTCGAGCAGGTCGTAGGGGACGTTGTTGACCATGCCGCCGTCGACCAGCACCTTGCCGTCGATCTCGGCCGGCGCGAACACCCCGGGGAAGGCGCTGCTGGCGCGTAGCGCGGGCAGCAACTCGCCGGAATCGAACACCACCGGGCGCGCCGACCAGTACTCGGTGGCGACCACGCACAGCGGGATCGCCAGCTCCTCGAAGCGCTTCACGCGCAGCCCCTTGAACAGGTAGCCGAAGACGCGCTCGGCGGAGAGCAGGCCACCGCGACCGCGCTCGAGACCGAAGGCGTCGAGCCAGCGGCGCAGCTGGGCGCGCTTGCCGATGATGTCGGTGAGGCTGTCGTCGCGGGTCACGATGTGGCGCAGGCAGAGCGCGCGCATCTCCGCCCCGCTCAACCCCGAGGCGTAGGCCGCACCGACGATGGCGCCGATGCTGGTGCCGGCGATGCGCGCCGGGCGCACGCCGAGCTCGTCGAGCGCCTCGAGCAGCGGCACGTGGGCCAGCCCGCGAACTCCGCCGCCACCGAGCGCGATGCCGATGCGTTTCATCTCTCCCCCCGTCGCCCTGGACAGAGTATGGCCGCCCGGGCGGGCATTCGACATCCCGCCACCGCTCGCGCCCGTTGCGACCTCGTCATGAACAAGGCACTCGAGCCCTCACAGAGGCCGGTGGTGATCGAGGGCGTCACGGGGTGGACCGCCCGGGGTCGAACACCGCCCAGCGCACTGCTCGGAGCGCGTCGCAGGTCCCTTCCCAAGCGCTCAGCCGCGCCCGGCGGCCGGCAGGTCGTCCTCGATGTAGGCGCGCACGATGGCCGCGAAGTCGGCGTCGCCGCGGAAACCCAGCGCCGTCGCGCGGGCGGTGTCCCAGGCGCCGGGCCAGCTGCCGACGATGCGCGCGACCGCGGGATCGGGCGCCCAGTGCACCCGCGCCGCCACCTCCCGCCCGGCGATCGCCTCCAGGGTCGCGACCATCTCGCGCGCGGTGACCGTCACCCCGGGCAGGTTGATCGCGCGGTTGGCGCCGAGCACCGCGTCGTCGACCTCGTGGCCGTGCACCAGGCAGTCGACCGCGCAGCGCGGCGAGAGCAGCCACAATCGCGTCTCGGGGTCGACCGGGCAGACCGCGTCGAGGCCATTGAGCGGCTCGCGCACGAGGCCGCTGGCGAACGACGACGCCGCCGCGTTGGGCCGTCCGGGGCGCACGCTCACCGTCGGCAGGCGCAGCACCCGGCCGTCGACGAAGCCGCGCCGGTGGTACTCGGCGAGGAGCAGCTCGGCCATCGCCTTCTGCGTGCCGTAGGACGAGGCCGGCGTCAGCGCGGTGTCGTCGCGCACCACCTCCGGCAGTTCGCCGCCGTAGACCGCCACCGAGCTGGTGAAGATCACCCGTGGCCGGTGCCCCAGCTCGCGGCAGCGCTCGAGCAGCTGCCAGGCACCGTCGAGGTTGACCCACATGCCCAGGTCGAACTCGGCCTCGGCCTGGCCGCTGACCACCGCGGCGAGGTGGAACACCGCCGCGACGTCGATGTCGAGCAGCGAGGTCAGGCAGGCGGGGTCGGTGAAATCCCCGGTCAGCGCCACCACGCGCGGGTCGGGGAACCCCTCGGCCGCGTGGCGATCGAGCAGCACCAGACGCTCGATCGGTCGCACCTCACCGGTGGCGTCGCGCAACGTGCCGCGCTCGAGCAGGCGGTGCGCCAGCCGGCGGCCGAGGAAGCCGGCGCCGCCGGTGATCAGGACCCGCATGGCGGAGAGGTCCCTTCGGGGGCCGGCGCCGGATCGCGCGCGAGCCCCGCCGCGGCGAGCCGCGCGAGGTAGTCGGCCCACTTCGTCTCGTGGTTCAGGGCGAGGTCGAGCCACACCCGGCGGTCGTACAGGCCGTTGCGGTGGCCGTCCGAGAAGACCAGGCGCACCGCGTAGTGGCCGACCGGTTCGACCGCGACGATGGTCACCCCGCGTTTGCCGGCGACCAGCCGGCCGCCCTGGCCGCCGTGGCCGCGCACGTCGGCCGATGGGGCGTGGGTGCGCAGGTACTCGGCCGACAGCGCGAAACGCGAGCCGTTCGGGTAGTCGAGGGTGAGGGAACGCCGGTCCGCGCTGACCGCGATGCGCTCCGGTGCCGGCAGCCGGCTCACTCCAGCGCGATCTGGCCGTCGATGTCGATCTCCAGCGCCGCGCCGGGCAGCGCCAGGGTCACCGTGACCGGTAGCGACTCGCCGCCCTTGAGCCGGCCGTCGGCGAGCGCGGCGCGCACCGCCTTCTCGATCTCGCGCTGCGATGTGACCCCGACCGTCTTGAGGAACTTGCGGATGGACATGTTGAAGGTCTCTTCGTTCATGACGTCTCTCTCGTGCGGACCGGCCGGTGGTCGGTCGCGGTCATCCCAGTGTAGTCAGACCGGCGGAAGGCGGGCGATACTCACCCGTCAACTCACCCGACCGCCCGTCCAGCGATGACCGCCAACGCCCCGACCCCAGGCCTGACCCGCTGCCTGGCCGACTTCGCCACCGCCACCCCGGCCGCCGCGCTTCCCCCGGCCGCCGTCGAGACGGCCCGGCTGTCGCTGCTCGACTGGTGCGCGGTCGCCCTGGCAGGGCGCGACGAGCCGGTGGCGCGGATCGTCCGCGATCTGGTCCTGCAGGAGGGGGGTCGGCCCGAGGCGACGCTGGTGGGCGGCGGAAGCCTGCCGGCCCGCGCCGCGGCACTCGCCAACGGCACCCTCTCCCACGCGCTCGACTACGACGACACCCACTTCGGCCACATCGGTCACCCGACCGTGGCCGTGCTGCCGGCGGCGCGGGCGGTCGCGGAGCGGGTGGGGGCCGACGGCGCGGCGCTGCTCGCCGCCTACCTGGTCGGCGTCGAGACCGCGTGCCGGGTCGGCGCCGCGCTCGGACCCGGCCACTACGCGGCCGGCTTCCACCAGACGGCCACCTCGGGCAGCATCGGCGCGGCCGCCGCCTGCGCCCGCCTGCTCGGTCTCGACGCCGGGTCGACGAGCCACGCACTGGGCCTGGTCGCCACCCGTGCCGCGGGGCTGAAGTCGCAGTTCGGGACCATGGGCAAGCCGTTCCACGCCGGTGCGGCGGCCGCCAACGGCGTCGAGGCGGCGACACTGGCGGCGCTCGGCTTCGTCTCCCGGCCCGACGGCCTCGAATGTGCGCAGGGCTTCGCGGCGACCCATGCCGGGGCGGCGGACGCGACCATGGCGGACGGCGGAGGGTTCCTGTTCGAGGCGGTGCGGTACAAGCTGCACGCCTGCTGCCACGGCACCCACGCCGCGCTCGAGTCGCTGCTGGCGCTCAGGGCCGCGCATGGCCTGGGCCCGGACGACGTCGCCGCGATCGAGATCGTCACCCACCCGACCTGGCTCGCGGTGTGCGACCAACCCGCGCCGGCGACCGGGCTCGAGGCGAAGTTCAGCTACCGCCTGACGGCAGCCTTCGCCATCGCCGGGGTCGACACGGCCGCGCTCGACAGCTTCAGCGACGCACGCTGCCGTGACCCGGCACTGGTGGCGCTGCGCGACCGGGTGCGCGTCGTCCCCGACCCGGCGCTGAGCGAGACCGAGGCCCGGGTGACGGTGACCACCGTCGACGGCACACGCCTCGACGCGGGGCACGACCTGGCCGACGTCCGCCCGGGGGCGGCACTGAGGGAGAAGTTGCTGGCCAAGGCGACGGCCCTGGTCGGCCACGCGCGCGCGGCGGCGTTGTGGCAGGTCGTTGCGGAACTCGAGGCGCGCCCGGTCGGGGCGCTGACGGCACTGCTCGCGGAGCCCCCCGCCGGCTGAGCGCGGCTAGGCGAAGCGCACCTCCTGCCGTTCGAGAACCCGCTTGCGCAGCAGCAGCGCCTCGCAGCTGTCGAGGAAGTTCTGCAGGCTCTTGGCCATCGGCACGCGGGTGCCGGCGATGTAGCTGACCAGGTGCATGCCGGCCCGCTGCTGGCGGTAGGCGTCGTCGAGCAGCATCCTCCAGGCGAGGTCGGTCGCGTCCGAACGGCGCGCGGTGAGGCTGTGGAGGGCATCGCGGGTGGCGACGAAGCAGGGCCAGACGCGGAAGTTCTCCGGGTCGTCCTTGGCGGTGTCGCACACCTCCTGGCAGATCACGCGGTAGGCGTCGATCGCCCGGGGGAAACCATCGAAGCCGAACGCGTCGGCGATCTGGGTCATCGCCTCACAGATGCGCGCGATGTCGCGCATCGCCCAGGCGATCTTGATGTAACGGGTCTCGTAGAAGTCCCTGATCGGCATCAGGAAGGCCTTCATCGGCTCGCCCCACAGCTCGTCGACCCCCTCCTCGCCGCTGTAGTGCCTGACCTGCTTGCCGAGCTCGAGCGCCTCCTGGAAGCTGTCACCGCACTGCTTCATCAGCTCGTTCTCCGGGCCGATGGCGATGCCCTGGCGCTCGAGGTCCACGATGGAGGTGAAGATGTCGGTGGCGCGGTTGAACAGCGCGCCGGCGAGCATCGCCGCGTTGACCCGCTTGCGTGCCGGCTCGGTCTCGGCCTCGTAGGCCGCGCGCGCGGTGGCGAGGCAGCTGCCCGGGGTGTTGATGCCCTCCTCGGTGTGGTGGAAGGCGCGGCGGGTCAGCCGCATGATCAGCTTCTTCTTCTCCTCGAGGTTCTCGGGCGGCGGCGCGTAACAGCGCACCCAGTAACCCTCGTAGAAGATGCGCGTCTCGCCGTCGAGTTCGCGGCGGGTGCCGTTGTCTGGCATCTGGATCATCAGCTCGACCCGGTAGCGCGACGGTGGACGCCACGTCGGGCCGCATCCTACGCCCCATCCGCCGATGTTCCTAGCCCACCGGGCCAGGAACCCTCGGCGCGGCTGGTTCAGCAGGGCACGGTGCGGCCTGGCGCGGGGGCCGGTCGTGGCCGGCGCAGGCGCCGCACCAGGCCACGCAGCAGCCCCGCGATGTGGTCGCTACGCTCCCGATGCGCGCGCCGGATGGCGTCGTTGATGGTCTCTGTGGTGATCGCTTCAGAGCGGGTGAGGTCTTCGGTATCCATGTCGGTTCTCCCAGTTGAGGGCCGTTTCAGTGGCACGGCGACGATGGAGTCATGGTAGTTGTTTCCTGATGTTTGAATAATCCCAAATATTTTCATAATATTTATTCTCATTTGGAACAAATAGAAGGCGGCAATGGACCGGCTGACCGAGATGACCATGTTCGTGCACACCGTCGCCGAAGGGAGCTTCTCCGGCGCGGCCCGTGCACTGCGGGTCACGCCGTCGGCGGTCAGCAAGCAGGTCGCGCGGCTCGAGGAGCGGCTGGGTGCGCGCCTGCTCCACCGCACGACGCGGCGCCTGAGCCTGACCGAGGAGGGACGCGCGTTCCACGCCCGCTGTGCCCAGATCCTCGCCGAGATCGAGGAGGCCGAGACCGCCGTCACCGAACTGCACGCGGCGCCGCGCGGCACCTTGCGCGTCGCCGCCGCGGTCGCCTTCACCGCCCACCAGGTGATGCCGCTGCTGCCCGAGTTCCTCGAGCGTTATCCCGAGGTGCACTTCGACCTGATCATGACCGACCGCGAGGTCGACCTGGTCGATGAGCGCATCGACGTCGCGATCCGCTTCGGGCGCCTGCGCGAATCGACCCTGATCGCGCGCAAGCTCGCGGTCAGCCGCCGCGTGATCTGCGCCGCACCGGCCTACCTCGAACGGCACGGCACGCCGCGGACCCCGGGCGACCTCGCACGGCACAACTGCCTGACGCTGTCGACGCGCCCGGAGTTCAACGTCTGGGAGTTCGGCGAGCGCCCCGAGGATCGGCTGCGGGTCGCCGGGAACCTCGAGCTCAACCAGGCCGACGCGCTCTACGACGCCTGCCTGGCCGGCATCGGCCTGGCGCGCGTCGCCGGTTACCTGGTCGAGGCCGACATCAAGGCCGGGCGCCTGGTGCCGGTGCTCGAGGGCCAGTTGCAGGAGGCGTCATCGCTCCACGTGGTCTACCCGCACCGCCGCCACCTGTCGCCGAAGGTGCGCGCGTTCGTCGACTTCCTGGTCGCGAAGTTCGACCCGGTGCCGCCGTGGGAGCGCGGCGCGAGCGCCTGAAGCCGGTACCGCCGGCTCAGTGGTTGCTCGGGAAGGTGTATTTGATCCCCTCGCGCACGCCGGCCGACGGCCAGCGCTGGGTGATGGTCTTGCGCCGGGTGTAGAAGCGCATGGCGTCGGGACCGTAGGCCGACAGGTCGCCGAACAGCGAGCGCTTCCAGCCGCCGAAGCTGTGGTAGGCGACCGGCACCGGCAGCGGCACGTTGACCCCGACCATGCCGACCCTGATGTTGTCGGTGAAGTAGCGCGCCGCCTCGCCGTCACGGGTGAAGATGCAGGTGCCGTTGCCGTACTCGTGGGCGTCGGTCAGCGCCATCGCCTGCTGCAGCGTCGCCACGCGCACCACCGACAGCACCGGACCGAAGATCTCGTCGCGGTAGATCTTCATCTCGGGGGTCACGCGGTCGAACAGGCAGCCGCCGAGGTAGAAGCCGTCCGGGTGGCCCGGCACCTCGATGCCGCGGCCGTCGACCACCAGCTCGGCGCCCTCCTCGACCCCGAGGTCGACGTAGCCGCGCACCTTCTCGCAGTGCTCGCGGGTCACCAGCGGACCCATGTCGGGGCCCTCCTCGAGGCCGTTGCCGACCTTCATGTGGGCGAGCTCGGCGGCCAGTTTCTCGACCACCGCGTCGCCGGTCTCCTCACCGACCGCGACCACGACCGGGATCGCCATGCAGCGCTCGCCGCACGAACCGTAGGCGGCGCCCATCAGCGCGCTGACGGCGTTGTCGATGTCGGCGTCGGGCATGACGATGGCGTGGTTCTTGGCCCCGCCGAGCGCCTGCACGCGCTTGCCGTGCGCGGTGCCGGTGGCGTAGATGTACTCGGCGATCGGGGTCGACCCGACGAAGCTCACCGCCTGCACGCGCGGGTCGTGGAGCAGCGTGTCGACCGCCTCCTTGCCGCCGTTGACCACGTTCATCACGCCGGGCGGCAGGCCCGCCTCCTCGAGCAGCTGCGGCACGAACAGCGCCGAGGTCGGGTCCTTCTCCGAGGGCTTGAGCACGAAGGTGTTGCCGGCGACCAGCGCCGCCGGGTACATCCACAGCGGCACCATCACCGGGAAGTTGAACGGGGTGATGCCGGCGACCACGCCGAGCGGCTGGAACTCGCTCCACGAGTCGATGCCGGGGCCGACGTCACGGCTGTGCTCGCCCTTGAGCGTCTCGGGCGCGTAGCAGGCGTATTCGACGTTCTCGATGCCGCGCTGCAACTCGCCCATGGAGTCGGCGAACACCTTGCCGTGCTCCTCGGTGAGCAGGCGACAGATGGCGTCGGCGCGCTCCTCGAGCAGCTGCTTGAAGCGGAACATGATGCGTGCGCGTTTCGCCGGGGGCGTGGCGCACCACGCCGGAAAGGCCGCCTCGGCGGCCGCGATGGCGCGCTCGACGGTGGCCTTGTCGGCCATCTCGACCCGGCGGATCTCCTGACCGGTGGCCGGGTTGTAGACTGGCTGGGTGGCACCGCCCGTGGTCACGACCTCGCCGCCGATCAGGTGGCCGACGGTCTCGGCGTGGATCTCCGGCTGGGGCCGGGACTGTTTCGCTCTGTGCATGGTTTCCTGCTCTTGGTCTTCGGCCCTGCCCGGGCGCGGGACGGGCCAGTCATCTGCCCCATTCTAGGTCGGCTGGCAACCAGGGGCCGTGGCCTGGATCAACTCCAGAGCCGGCCTGAGCGCAGTCCGAACCACACACGCCATCCACCGCGAGCGAAGCCTGGACATGCCGTCCCCGACGACGCACCCCTGCGAATCGCGCCTGTGCCCGACAAAGCCCGGAGCGGTCCCGGTCGGGTCAGTCCACCTCGCCGAGCGCCTCGCCCAAGGCGTTGACCAGCGCGTCGATCTCCCCGCGCTCGACGACGAACGGCGGCGCCAGCTGGAGGGTGTCGCCGCCGTAGCGCACGTAGAAGCCCTTCTCCCAGCACTTCATCGCCACCTCGAAGGGCCGCCGCGCCGGTTCGCCTGGGACGGCGGCGAGGGTCAGCCCGGCGGCGAGCCCGAAGTTGCGGATGTCGGTGACGTGCCCCGCCCCCCTCAGCGAGTGCACCGCGGCTTCGAACACCGGGGCCAGTTCCGCGACCCGGTCGACCAGCTGCTCGCGCTCGAGCAGGTCGAGCGTGGCCAGGGCGGCAGCGCAGGCGACCGGGTGGGCCGAGTAGGTGTAGCCGTGCGGGAACTCGACCATGTACTCGGGTCCGCCGGCCGCCATGAACGCCCGGTAGATGTCGGCCTTGACCACCACCGCACCCATCGGCTGGGCGCCGTTGGTCAGCTGCTTGGCGAGGTTCATGATGTCCGGCACCACGCCGAAGGCGTCGCTGCCGAAGAGCGCCCCGGAACGGCCGAAGCCGGTGATCACCTCGTCGAAGATCAGCAGGATGTCGTGGGCGTCGCAGATCTCGCGCAGTCGCTGCAGGTAGCCGACCGGCGGCGGGATCACGCCGGCCGAGCCGGCGAACGGCTCGACGATCACCGCGGCGATGTTCGACGCGTCGTGCAGCGCGATCAGCTCGCGCAACTCGTCGGCGAGGTGGGCGCCGTGCGCGGGCTGGCCGCGTGCGAACGCGTTCTCGGCGAGCAGCGTGTGCGGCAGGTGGTCGGCGTCGACCGCCTGGCCGTAGAGCTTGCGGTTGGGGCCGATGCCGCCGACGCTCAGACCGCCGAAGTTGACGCCGTGGTAGCCCTTGGCCCTGCCGATCAGCTTGGTCTTGCCCGGCTGGCCCCTGAGGCGCCAGAAGGCGCGCGCCATCTTCAACGAGGTGTCGGCCGACTCCGAGCCGGAGTTGGTGAAGAAGACGTAGTCGAGCCCCTCGGGGGTCATCGCCTTGATCCGGTTGGCGAGTTCGAACGACAGCGGGTGACCGAACTGGAAGCCGGGGGCGTAGTCGAGCTGCGCGGCCTGCCGGCCGACCGCCTCGGCGATCTCCGTGCGGCCGTGACCGAGGCCGCAGCACCACAGGCCGGAGAGGCCGTCGAACACGCGGCGGCCGGAGGCGTCGATGAAATAGCAACCCTCGCCACCGACCACGATGCGCGGGTTGTCCTTGAACTGGCGGTTGCCGGTGAACGGCATCCAGTGCGCCTCGAGGTCGGCGCGGCTCAGGCCCACCGCCGGGGGCGGGTCGGGACGTCGGGCGTGCTGCATCAACGGCTCCAGATCGGTAGGGTCGCGATGCCGTCACGGTACGCCGCACCCCCGCCCGTGTAAACGGCCGCCCAGCCATGCGCGACGCGGCCGGGGCGATTCCTAGCGACAGGTTCGGCTAGACTCTGGCCCGCCACCCTGCGAGGCTGCCCCACGACCGTGCCCGCCCCCGACCTCGACGCCCTCCTCGCCTTCCTGCCCTGCCCGACCCCCGATGCGTGGGTCGCGGCCGCGCGCGGGGAAACGGCGCTGCTGCTGGTCGACCACGCCAATTGCGAGCGCAAGGCGGCGACCACGGCACTCGCCCTGATGCAGCGCTACACCGACGACCTGGCGCTGCTCGACCGCCTGTCGCGGCTGGCGCGCGAGGAGCTGCGTCACTTCGAACAGGTGGTCGCGCTGCTGCGCCGGCGCGGCATCGCCTACCGCCGCCTGTCGGCGTCGCGCTACGCGAGCCGGCTGCACGCGGCGGTGCGGCGCGACGAGCCGGGGCGCAGGGTCGACGCCATGATCGTGGCGGCGATCATCGAGGCACGCTCATGCGAGCGCTTCGGCCGGCTCGCGCCGCACCTCGACGCAGAGCTGCGCGACTTCTACACGTCGCTGCTCGCCTCGGAGGCGCGCCACTACCGGCTCTACCTGGAACTGGCCGACAAGGCGGCCGGAAAAGCATCGATCGACGACCGCGTCGCCCGCCTCCTCGCCCTCGAACGCGAGTTGGTCGAGACGCCCGACGACGTGCTGCGCTTCCACGGCGGACCGCCGGGCGCCTAACCCGGCGGTCATCGCGTTCGCGCCGCGCCTAGAGGGTGCTCAGGTCCTCCAGGGCGTCGACCACCATGCCGGTGCCGACCGCGATCAGCAGGATGTCGGCGGCGACGCGCACGAACTTGTGCCCGCTCGGCGGCCGACCG
>JBFIFF010000026.1:0-11528 GCA_041602955.1 Gammaproteobacteria bacterium
GAAAGTCGAGCGGCTGTCGACCGGGTTCGACGTCGTGAAGCCGACCTGGTTGTTGATGACGATGTGCACCGTCCCGCCGGTCGCGTAGCCGCGCGTGTTGGACATCTGCAGCGTCTCCATGACCACGCCCTGGCCGGCGAACGCCGCGTCGCCGTGGATCAGGATCGGCAGCACCTGCTTGCCGGTGTGGTCGTCGCGACGCTGCTGGCGGGCGCGCACCGAGCCCTCGATCACCGGGTTGATGATCTCGAGGTGCGACGGGTTGAAGCCGAGCGCGAGGTGCAACGTGCCGCCGGGAGTCTCCATGTCGCTGGAGAAGCCCATGTGGTACTTGACGTCGCCGGAGCCCTTGCCTGTCTTCTTTTTCTTGCCCTCGAACTCCGAGAACAGGTCGTGCGGCGACTTGCCAAGGATGTTGATCAGCACGTTGAGGCGGCCGCGGTGGGCCATGCCGAGCGCGGTCTCCTTGATGCCGTGGCTGCCGGCGCGCTGCAGCATCTCGTCGAGCATCGGGATCAGCGACTCGCCGCCCTCCAGCGAGAAACGCTTCTGGCCGACGTACTTGCTGTGCAGGTAGCGCTCGAGCCCCTCGGCGGCGGTGATGCGCTCGAGCAGGGCGACGCGCCGCTCGACGCTCAGGTCGAGCTTCGCGCGGCTGCCCTCGAGGCGCGCCTGGATCCAGCGCTTCTCGGGGGTGCGGGTGATGTGCATGTACTCGGCGCCGATGGTGCCGCCGTAGACCTCCTTGCAGAAGGCGATGATCTCGCGCAGCGCCATGCGCTCGGGCGCGACCAGCGAGCCGGTGTTGAACACCGTGCCCATGTCCTGCTCGGTCAGGTGGTGGAACAGCGGGTCGAGGTCGCGCGGCGGCGGCTCGTGCAGGTTCTTGTTCAACTCCAGCGGATCGATCCGCGCCAGCTGGTGGCCGCGCACGCGCCAGGCGTTGATCAGGCGCAGCACCGCAGCCTGCTTCTCGGCGGCGCGGGCGTCCATCTCGCCGGCGGGACGCACCAGGATGCGGCCGCCGCCGTCCTTGCGCCGGAACGACTCGATGACCGGGGCGTGGGAGCGGTCGCGCAGCCCCTCGTGCTGCATGCGGTCGAAGAAGTCGCGCCACGGCTCGGCGACCGACTTCGGGTTCTCGAGGTACTGGTCGTAGAGTTCCTCGATGAACGTGGCGTTGCCGCCGTAGAGGGAAGAGGATTCCAGCAGGGCCTTGAACGACGGTTTCATGACGGCTCCACGCGGCGGGGTGGGGTATCAAGAAAAATTATTGGTGCATAATAATACATTAATGAAGGCGGGGTGCCCACCCGGGCAACCGTTTTTTTTGCGCTTGCGGAAGACGTCCCGAAGGTAGTCCATTACGGAGCAAAACTCCAGTGATGGCTTGGTGTTAGTCGGATTTTCCACGGAGTCGGCGCCGTTGCATCGGCCGCCTCGAGCCGGTACCTTGCCACGGCAGGGTCGGCGCCCTGGGAGGGTGTGCAGGTTGGAGCGGATCACCATCTCACTCGACGACGAGCTCGGCCGGCAGCTGGCCGGGTTGATCGAGCGCAAGGGCTACCGGAACCGCTCCGAGGCGTTCCGCGACCTGCTGCGCCGGCAACTCGAGCAGGACCGGCTGGACCGCGATCAGGCGCCGACCTGCATCGCCTGCCTGAGCTACGTCTACAACCACCATCGTCGGGAGCTCTCCGGACGCCTCACCGAGGTCCAGCACCGCCACCACGACCTGGGCCTGTCGACCCTGCACGTCCACCTCGACCACGACGACTGCATGGAGGCGGTCATCCTCCAGGGCTCCACCGCCGAGGTGCGCGCCTTCGCTGACGCCATCATGGCCGAGCCGGGGGTGCGCCACGGGCGACTCCACGTGGTCCCGGTCGACGTCGAGACCAGCAGCCATGGCGGCCATGCGCATGTCCACCGGCACCCGATCACCTGACATGCCCCGCGCCACGGGGCGGTGGCGCTGAGCCATGGCCGGCGCGAGCGACCTGCCGCTGGTCCTGGTCGTGGACGACGAGGTGCGCTCGCAGGAGGCGATCCGGCGCATCCTGATCGAGGAGTTCGAGGTGGTCTGCGCCCCCGACGCGGCCGCGGCCACAGCCATCCTCGAACGCGACCTGGTGCAGGTGGTCCTGTGCGACCAGCGCATGCCAGGCACCTCCGGCGTCGAGCTGCTGACCTGCGTACGCGAGCGCTGGCCCGACGTGGTGCGCATCATCATCTCGGGCTACACCGACACCGAGGACATCATCGCCGGCATCAACGACGCCGGCATCTACCAGTACCTCACCAAGCCGTGGCAGCCGGAGTCGCTCTTGCTGACGGTGCGCGCGGCCGCCGACCTGTATCGGCTGCAGCACGAGAACGCGCGCCTCGACCTCGAGCTGCGCACCGCCGGTCCGGTGTTGCAGCGGCGCATCGCCGCCAAGCGTTCGGCGCTGCGCCAGCGCTACGACTTCAACCGCCTGGCGATGGATGGCGCGAGCCCGCTGCACGGCGTCGTCGCCACCGCGCGCCAGGTGGCCGGCTACGACATCCCGCTGCTGGTGACCGGCGAGTCGGGCACCGGCAAGGAGCTGCTGGCGCGCGCGATCCACTACAGCAGTCCGCGCGCCGAACGCACGTTCGTGATCGAGAACTGCGGTGCGCTCTCCGACCAGATCCTCGAGAGTGAACTGTTCGGCCACAAGCGCGGCGCCTTCACCGGCGCCTACGAGGATCGCGTCGGCCTGTTCGAGCAGGCCGACGGTGGCACCATCTTCCTCGACGAGATCGGCGAGACCTCGCCGTCGATGCAGGTCAAGCTGCTGCGCGTGCTGCAGGAGGGCGAGATCCGTCCGCTCGGTTCGTCGCGCTCGCGGCGCATCGACGTGCGCGTGATCTCGGCCACCAACCGCGACCTCGAAACCGAGGTGGCGCGCGGCCGCTTCCGCGCCGACCTCTACTATCGGCTCGCCGGCTTCACGCTGCACCTGCCGCCGTTGCGCGAGCGCACCATGGACATCCCGCCCATCGCGCGCGCCATGCTCGCGCGCGCCGTCGACGAACTCGGCAAGCCGGCGCGCGGGTTCAGCGCCGCGGCGCTGGCGACGCTGTGCCGCTACCGCTGGCCGGGCAACGCGCGCGAGGTGCAGAACGAGATCTACCGCATGCTGACCCTGGCGCAGGGCGAGGAGCTCGGCGCCGAGCTGCTTTCGCCGCACGTCAGCGCGGCCGCGGCCGAGGCGCTGCCGGCCGTGTCGCCCCCCACGCTGACCGGAGACGGCTCGCTGCGCGAGCGGCTCGACGCCGTCGAGGAGCGCATCCTGAGCGAGGCGCTGCAGCGCCACCGAGGCAACAAGACCGCGGTGGCGCGCGAGCTCGGCCTCTCGCGCGTGGGGCTGCGCGGCAAGCTCGAGCGCCTCGGGTTGGCGGGGCGGCGTGACCACTGAGCGGCCGTTCAACGTCCTGTGGCTGCAGTCGGCCGGCTGCGGCGGCTGCACCATCGCACTGCTCGGCGCCGAGGCGCCGGGGCTCGCCACCACGCTCGACGGGGCCGGCATCCACCTGCTGTGGCACCCGGCGCTGAGCGAGGCGAGCGGGCGCGAGGCGCTGGCGATCCTCCACGCCTGCGTCGACGGCTCCACGCCGCTCGACGTGCTCTGCCTCGAGGGGGCCCTGCTGCGCGGTCCCAACGGCACCGGCCGCTACCACCTGCTGGCCGGGACCGGCGAGCCGATGAGCGACTGGGTGCGGCGCCTGGCCGCCGTGGCGCGCCACACGCTCGCGATCGGCACCTGCGCCGCCTACGGCGGGGTCAGCGCGGCCGGCGGCAACGAGACCGACGCCTGCGGCCTGCAGTACGACGGCGACGTGCTCGGCGGCCTGCTCGGCGACGGTTACCGCAGCGGCGCGGATCTGCCGGTGATCAACGTCGCCGGCTGCCCGACCCACCCCGGTTGGGTGCTCGAGACCCTGCTCGCGCTCCGCCAGGGCGAATTCTTCGCCGGCGACCTCGATCCCCTCGGTCGACCGCGCTTCTACACCGAGCACCTGGTGCACCACGGTTGCCCGCGCAACGAGTACTACGAGTTCAAGGCGAGCGCCAAGGAGCCGTCGCAGCTGGGCTGCCTGATGGAGAACCTCGGCTGCCTCGGCACCCAGGCGCAGGCCGACTGCAACCTGCGTCTGTGGCACGGCGAGGGCTCGTGCCTGCGCGGCGGGTTCGCGTGCATCAACTGCACCGCGCCCGGCTTCGAGGAACCGGGCCACGCCTTCACCGAGACGCCCAAGGTGGCCGGCATCCCGACCGGGCTGCCCACCGACATGCCCAAGGCGTGGTTCGTCGCGCTCGCCTCGCTGTCGAAGTCGGCCACGCCCAACCGCGTGCGCCGCAACGCGGTCTCCGACCACACCGTGGTGCCGCCGACCCAGCATCGGAAGCGCATGAAATGAGCCGCTTGCTGGTCGGTCCGTTCAACCGGGCCGAGGGCGACCTCGAGGTCGCGCTGGAGGTCGTCGACGGCGTGGTCACCGAGGCGCGGGTCAATGCGCCGCTCTACCGCGGCTTCGAACGCATGCTGCTCGGCAAGGACCCGCACGACGCATTGGTTATCGCGCCGCGCATCTGCGGCATCTGCTCGGTGGCGCAGTCGAGTGCCGCCGCGCTGGCCCTGGCCGACGCGACGGGGCTGGAGGCCACGCCCAACGGTCGCCTGGTGCGCAACGTGGTGCTCGCCAGCGAGTCGCTACTCGACCACCTGACCCATTTCTACCTCTTCTTCATGCCCGACTTCGCCCGCACCGACTACGCCGCCGAGGCGTGGCACGCCCCGGTTGCCACGCGTTTCCGGGCCATGACCGGCAGCGCGCGCGACGAGTTCCTCGGCGCCCGCGCCGCGTTCCTGCACCTGATGGGGCTGCTCGCGGGCAAGTGGCCGCACACCCTGGTCGTGCAGCCGGGCGGCACGACGCGCACCGTCAGCGCCGGCGAGCGGCTGCGCGTGCTCGGCATCGTGCGCGAGTTCCGCCGGCGGCTGGAGGCGTTCCTGTTCGGCGACGCGGCCGAGGCGTTCGCCGCGCTCGACTCGGTCGCCGCGCTGGAGGCGTGGGCCGCGGCCGACGGCGGTGGCGACTTGCGCCGCTTCCTCGAGCTGGCCGCGCGCCTTGGCCTTGACGCGGCGGGACGTTCCGACCTGGCGCTGTTCAGCTACGGCGCCTACCCCGGCGTCGACGGCCCCGCCTTCGCGCGCGGCACCTGGCGGGCCGGAGCGGCGGGCGAGCTGGATCTCGCGGCCATCGCCGAGGACGTCAGCCACAGCTGGTCGGGCTCGGGCGCACCTGCGGTGCCGGCGGAGGGCCGCACCGCACCCGATGCCGACAAGGCCGACGCCTACAGCTGGTGCAAGGCGCCGCGCCTGGCCGGCGCGCCCGCCGAGACCGGCGCGCTGGCGCGCCAGGTGGTGGCGGGCCACCCGCTGGCACGCGATCTCGTCGCGCGGGAGGGGAGTGGCGTGCGCAGCCGCGTGGTCGGGCGTCTGCTCGAGGCGGCGCGCCTGCTGCCGCTGATCGAGCGCTGGATCGGCGAGATCCGCCCCGGCGAGCCGTTCAACCGCACCGTTGCGTTGCCACGCGAGGGGCGTGGGGTCGGGCTGGTCGAGGCGGCGCGCGGTGGCCTGGGTCACTGGCTGACGATCCGCGACGGGCGTATCGCCGGCTACCAGATCGTGGCGCCGACGACGTGGAACTTCTCGCCGCGCGATGCGGGGGGGGTGCCGGGGCCCCTGGAGCAGGCGCTGGTCGGGACGGCGTCGGGCCGGGAGGATCCGTCACCGGCGGTCTACCACGTGGTGCGCTCGTACGACCCGTGCATGGTCTGCACGGTGCACTGAGTGGCGGCGTCGACGCGGTCGGATTAATCCGCGGCCAGGAGGCCGTGACGACCGAGCAGCCCGACCCGTCCTGCGCAGGTCTCCCGCACGGCGGCCTCGATGTGTTTCTCATCGCCACCACGCAGCTTGCGCAATTCGTCGGGCCAGGCCACGCGTGCCTCGTGCAGGGCCGTGGCAAGTTCCGAGGCCACCTCAATCACCGAGCATGACCCGTCCAGCGCGGCGACCAGCGCCCGACCGAAATCGTCGAGCTCGAGCGCGACGTGGTCGAGCGTCGCCAGGTGCGTGGCGGTGACGGCCTGGGCGCGCGCCAGCGGCGTGGCGACCGGGCGGGGTCCGGGTGGGTTAGGTGCGACACGCGGGGTTGGATGGGCACGCACCGCGCCGTGCGCGAACAGGCCGAACAGTTCCGCGACGAGGTGCTCGGAGTCCACCGCGTGTTGGCCCGCGCCGGCGTTCTGCAGCAGCGGCGCGGCGAGGTCCCAGGCGTCCGCCAGCGTCAGCGCGGCCGGGTAGGCACGCCCCAGCACCAGCAGCACGGCGCGGGTCAGCGGGTGCTGCACTTCCAGACGGCCGCCGTCGGGCGCCGTGAACGGCGCGGCGCGCGGCCGGCGCAGGTCGAGCTTGGGCGGGGGAGCGAGGTCGGTGCTGAAGGCCAGTTCGGCGAAGCGCGCCAGGTCGACGTCGTCACGCACCGTCACCCCGGCGTGACAGAGCAGGCTGCGGCGCATCTTCCGGCTGTAGACGAAGTCGAGCCACTGGCCGCGCTCGAGCGGGTCGTCGAGGTCGGCCAGCGCGGTGGCGGCGGCTGCGCCGAGGCTGGCGGCGTATCCGGTGTAGGGCTGCGCGTCGGCCAGGTGGCGCAGGCCGTGGGCCTCGGCCGCGGCGACGAAGTCAAGGAACAGGGAGGCGTGGTTCTCCGTGGCGAGGTACTCGTGGAGCAGGTAGCCGTGACCGGCCTCGAGCAGCGCCGGGATCTCGGCGCGCAGGTAGCGTGCGCCGAGGTCGTCTAGCCCCTCCAGCGCGGCCAGCAGGCGACGCAGGCCACTCTCGGCCCTGGCGCCCTGCGCTGCGGGGTCGGCGCCCGCCGACCGGGTGGCGAAGCCGAGGAAGTCGCGCAGCATGCCACGCAGGCGCCACCCGGGCAGGGTGTTGTAGCTGACGTAGGCGACGCCGTGCGGTGCGAGGACTGCCCGGCACAGGGCGAGCAGGGCGGTGCGCACGGGCACGGGCACCCAGGAGTAGACGCCATGGGCGATCACGTAGTCGAAGTGGCCGAGGGCGTCGACGTCGAGCGTGGCGAGGTCGGCGTCGTGCAGCGTGACGTTATCCAGCGCGGCACTGGCGGCGAGCTTTCGCCCGGCCTCGACCTGCGCCGTCGACAGGTCGACGCCGACGCAGGTCGCGCCGGGCCAGCGCGCGGCCAGCGGCAGCAGGTTGCCCCCGCTGGCGCAGCCGATCTCGAGAATGCGTGCCGTCTCCGGGGGTGCCGCCGCGACGCCGTGCAGGCGGGCGAGCACGGCGAGGTGTGCCGGATCGCTCTCCGGGATCGGTCGGCTGTCGTAGGGGACGCTGGCGTAGCGGTCCATGCAGGCACGCTCGGGGTGGAATGACGGCCTATTCTGCCGTCGCGCGTTCACCAGGGATACGGGGCGAGCGGGTAAGATCGGCCGCGCCAGCCAGTGCTGCCATGCGAGCCATGCCCACGATGCCCACAGCCACCCGCCACGCGCGTCCCGGGACGAACGGGCCCCGGTCGTGAGCGGCCTGCTGCTGCTGTTCGGCGCGGCGTTCCTCGCCGCGACCATCCTGCCCTTCTCGTCGGAGGTGGTGCTGTTCGCGCTGCTGCGCGAGGGCGGCGATCCGGTCGTGCTGGTGCTGGTCGCCACGCTGGGCAACACGCTGGGGGCGGTCGTCAACTGGGGCCTCGGGCGGTTCCTGCTGCACTTCCAGGACCGGCGCTGGTTCTACTTCGATCGCACGCAGATCACGCGCGCGCAGCGCTGGTACGGCAGATACGGTTTCTGGTCGTTGCTCCTCGCGTGGCTGCCGGTGGGCGGCGACGCGCTGACCCTGGTCGCCGGCGTGATGCGGCTCGACCTCGGACGTTTCCTGCTGCTGGTCGCCCTGGGCAAGGGGTTGCGCTACGTCGTCGTGGTCTACCTCGCGGGCTTCGTGCCGGCCTGAACCCGGGCCGGGTCGGCCGGTGGAGGGGCGCCGATCGGTGGACAGCCTTGCGACCCCTGCGAAATCGACCGAGCCATGCCGGGCGACTGGCCGGGCCTGGGGCGCTCAGGGCACGGGCGCCAGGCGGTAGAGCCGGGCCGAGGTGTCGGAGGCGACGAACAGCAGGGGCTCGCCGTCGTGGGCCAGCAGGCGCAGGTGCCCGGGGTAGGTGCCACTGGCGGTGCCGAGGTCGCGCACCACGGCGCCCGGCGTTCCCGGGTCGATCGCCAGGAACAGGCGCGGGCCCGCCGCGGTCCACTCGATCCAGGTCGCCAGGAGCCGGTCCGGGCCGTCGAACAGCAGGCTGGGCTGGCCCACCGGGTCGCCGGCGTCGAGCCGCCCCGGAGCCGTGAAGCTCCGGCCAGCGTCGACGGAGCGGCTCAGGAGCACCCGGTTGCGATCGTCCGCGGCGGTGAACCAGGCGAGCGCGACGCGCTCGCCGGCAACGGCCAGAGCGGGGCCGTTCACCGGGCAACCGGCGATGACCCAGCCGTCGGCGGAATGCCAGCCGGTCTCGTGCCAGCCGTCCGCCGTGTGGCGCTGCAGGCGGATGTCGCGCACCTCATCGTCGGTTCGGTCACGGTAGGCCGTGAGCAGATTCCCGTCCGGCAGCGGCACCGCTGCGAGGCGACAGCAGCTGCAGGTCATGGCGTCGATGCGCTGCTCGGGACCGAGCCGGCCTTCGGGGTCGAGCGTGCGGGTGAACAGGGCCCAGGCGTCGTCACGGGCGTCCAGCCAGAGGTAGTGGCGCACGCCGTCGGCAGCGCGCACCACGGTCGTCAGCCCGTGCTGGACGGGCGTGGTGTCGTCGTGCAGCAGGAAGGGCGACTCCCAGGGCGCCCCGGGCCTTTTCAGGGCCATGCGCGTGACGTAGGCGTACGGCGCGGTGCCGACGCGCTCGGGCCAGTGGGCGACGCGCGTGCCGTCGTCGAGCACGGTGAGCCACGGCGGGTCGGCCCAGCCGAGCCAGAACGGCACGTCGCGCACGACGGTCTCGGGCCGGCTCCACCCGGACGCGCCGAGCACCGCGTAGCGCAGGGCCGCGTGCGCGCTGCCTGCCGCCTCGATCCAGCTCAGGATCGGGCCGTGCGGCGTGTCGGTCAGGGCAGGCGAGGCGAACGCCTCCGGCAGCGGCAACGGCAGCTCCTCGAGCTGCGGCGTGCCTGCCGCGCCCGGAGCGCTGAAGGCGAGCAGGAGCCAGAACGCGAACAGTGCGCCGCGTGGGCGTGCACGACCCGGAGGGAGGCGTGCCGGGGGCGTGGAGGTCACGCTTGCCCGACCGGGTCGCCCGTGCCTGACGCGCCCCCGGAGGCGGGAAGCCGCCTCCTCAGGGACGGCCCGCACCCGCGCCTGGCGAGGCTCCCGGTGCCGCCTTCGGCGAGGTGTCGGTCGAGGCCCATCGCTTCCTCCTGACTGGCGTGGCGCATGCCGTTGCCGGCCGGCTTCCGTCATTATGGACCCGGCGATCCCGGGGACGGTCGCGTGGGTCGACAAGGCGGCCGCCAGAGGTGGGGGGAAGTCGATGGAGGATGCGCGCACGATCGAACTCCTGATCGAGCTCCACCAGGGGCTCGAGCGGCTGGGGCCGGGTGACGACGCCTCGACGCGCCGTGCGCTTGGTCTGTGCACGCCGCGGCCCGCTGACCCCGTCGTCCTGGACGTCGGCTGCGGCACGGGCGCGCAGGCGCTCTGTCTCGCCCGGTCGGGCATGCGGGTGGTCGCGGTCGACCGGGTGGCCGGCTTCATGGCGACCTTCGCGCGGAGAGCGCGTGCGGCCGGTCTCGCGGCCAGGGTGACGCCCTGCCTGGCCGACATGGCCCAGCTCCCGTTTGGCCCGGGGGCATTCGACATCGTCTGGAGCGAGGGCGCGGCCTACTTCCTCGGCTTCGACGAGGCCCTGGCCCGGTGGCGGCCGCTGCTGCGCCCCGGCGGATGGCTGGTGGTGACCGAGCTCGCCTGGTTCGGTCCTGAGCGTCCCGCCGAGGCGGCGTGCTTCTGGGCGGAGCACTACCCGGCGATGCGCGACGACGCGGCCAACCTCGCCGTCGCGGCACAGGCGGGGTTCCGGGTCGCCGGTCACTTCCAGCTGCCGGCCGCGGCGTGGCGGGCCTACCACGCACCGCTGCAGGCGCGGTTGCCGGCCTTCCGGGCGGCCCACGCCGGCGAGCCCGCGGCCATGGCGGTCGCCGAGGCGACGCAGGCGGAGATCACGCTGATGGCCCATCATGCCGCGTGCTGCGGCTACAGCTTCTACGTGCTGCAGAGGGCGTGACGACCCGCCCGATACGCCGGCTCCGCGCGGCGCGCCCGACGCGCTAGACTCAGGGGAACGCCCGATTCCCGAGTCGACCGCATGACCCTCTCGAAACAGCTGATGCTGCTGATCGCGCTGATGTTCTTGGCGATCTTTGCGCTTAATTTCTATATAAGTATCAACAATATAAAAGAATATCTTCATGTTGAATCTGAGATAACTGCGCAGGACACCGCAACCTCGCTCGGGCTGTCGCTGAGCCCGCACATCTACGCCGAGGACGACGGCATCCTCGAGACCATGGTCAACACCATCTTCGACCGTGGCTATTACCTGGAGATCCTGCTCGAGAGTGCCGGGGGGCGCGAGCTGGTGCGCAAGACCAACCCCAAGACCTTCGAGGAGGTGCCGGGGTGGTTCGTCGACCTGCTGCCGATGGAGACCGCCACCGCCCGCTCCGAGATCAGCACCGGCTGGACCGTCGGCGGCGTCGTGCACGTCACCGTGCACCCCGGCATTGGCTACCTGAAGCTGTGGGAGCAGGCGCGCCGCACGCTGGCCTACTCCGCGGTGGCGCTGCTCTTCTTCCTCGCCGTGCTGGTGTTCATCGTGCGCCTGGTGCTGATCCCGCTCGGGCGCATCGAGCGCCTGGCGCTGAGCATCGCCGACGGCAACTTCGACACCATCGAGCCGCTGCCGTGGACCACTGAGATCCGCAACGTCGCGGGGTCGATGAACCTGATGTCGGGCAAGATCGAGGGGGTGATCCGCAACCTCAACGCCCGCCTCGACGAGGTCGGCAACCGGGTGCGAACCGACGAGGTGACCGGGCTCGAGACCCGCACCACGTTCGAGACCGACATGAAGCAGCGCTTCATGTCGGACGGCAAGGGCTTCATCTTCCTGCTGCGCATCGACGAGCTCGGCGAATTCGCCGCCATGCGCAGCACGGCGGAGGTCGACAGGTTCATCAACGGCGTCGTCGCCGCGGTGCGCGCGACGCTGGGCGAGGCCGGCCTGGCCGACGACCACTTCTACCGCATCGTCGGTGCCGAGTTCGTCCTGATCGCCGAGTGCCCCGACCGGGCCGCGGCCGAGGCGCTGTGCCAGGGCCTGATGGCACGCCTCGACGCGCTCGGTGCCAAGGTCGGCAAGCCCAGCGTCGC
>JBFIFF010000027.1:0-11495 GCA_041602955.1 Gammaproteobacteria bacterium
CTGTCGGCGTCGTGCGCGGCCAGCCGCCCGTCGGCGGTCTGCACGGCGACCACGCCGGCACCGACCGCCGGCCTGGCGAGGACCTCGCTGGACATGCGCGCGCGCCACAACTCGGTGCCGTCGGTTGCCGCCAGCGCCGCGATGTGGGCATCGGCGCTGCCGACCACGACACGCCCGGCACCGAGGCCGGGACCGCCGCTGATCGGCAGGTCGGTGGCCACGCGCCAGAGGCTGCGCCCGTCTGCGGCCGCGAAGGCCGCGACACCGCCCTCGTGGTCGGCGCAGTAGACGCGCTCGCCGTCGCCGACCAGGGTCAGCGCCAGCTGCGCATCGCCGGAACCGGCCCCGCAATCGGCACTCCAGAGCCTGGTCAGCTCCAGCGTCGGGGTGAACTCGGTCAGGGCCGCCGGCTGCGGCCCCGCGTCGTCGTCGCCACCGATCCCCAGGATTCCGCAACCGCCGAGCAGCAGCACGGCGAGTGAGCCGAACAGCGCCCTCATCGCGGCGTCTCCGCAGCCACCTCGAGACCGAGGTCGTCGAGCTTCATCTGCACCACGGCACGGTTCTCGCTGCCGGCCTCGAGCGCCTCGCGGTAGGCCGCGCGCGCCGCCTCGGTCTGGCCGGAATCGCGCAGCAGGTCACCGCGCAACTCGGCTGCGGAGGCGACGAACAACCCCTGCGGAAGGGCATCGAGCTGGGTGCGCGCCGCCTCGCCCTGTCCCTGGTCGGCAAGCAGCCGGGCCAGGCGCAGACGCGCCACCGCGGCCACCTCGGGTTGTGCGGCGTGGGCGACGACCCACTCGAGCGCCGTGCGCGCCGCCGCCACCTCACCGTCGCGCACCAGCACCCCGGCCTCGGCGAGGGTCGCCAACGCCGCGTACGGGGTGTCGGTGTACTCGCCGCGCAGCCGCGCGCTGTCCGCGATCACGCTGCCGTGCTCACCCTGCTCCACCGCGACCACCACGGCGGCATGCAGGTCGGCGGCGGCCACCGCCGTGGCCGTCTGGTGATCCTGCCAGGCGCGGTAGCCGAACAGGCCGCCGAGGCCGAGCACCACGCCGGCGATCAGCGCCTTGCCGTTCTCGCGCCACCACTTGCGCAGCGCCTCGACCTGTTCCTTCTCCGACTCGTAGACGTCCAAGCTCCCCTCCGTTGACTGCTCTAGGCCACCCCGACGCCGAGCAGGGCCCGCAATCGCGTGGCCAGCCCGTCGCGTGCGACGCTGGTCTGTTCCCCACCCCCGCGCAGCGGCTTGACCGCCACCTCGCCGCGCGCCCACTCGCCCTCGCCGAGCACGAGCGCCAGCTCGGCCCCGCTGCGATCGGCCCGCTTGAATTGGCTTTTCAGGCTACCGCCTCCGCAATGCAGCGACAAGCGCAGCCCGGCGATCTCGTCGCGCAGCCGTTCGCTCAACGCCAGCGCCTCGATTTCGAGTGCCGCGCTGCCGACCACCACATAGATCTGCGGGGCGGCCTCCGCGGGCGTCGTTCCGTCGGTCAGCAGTTCGACCAGGCGCTCGAGGCCCATGGCGAAACCGACCGCGGGGGTCGCCTTGCCGCCGAGCTGTTCCACCAGCCCGTCGTAGCGTCCGCCGGCACACACGGTGCCCTGGGCGCCGAGTCGGTCGGTGACCCACTCGAACACCGAGCGTCCGTAGTAGTCGAGACCACGCACCAGCCGCGGGTTGATGACGTAGGCGACCCCGGCGGCGTCGAGACGCGCGCGCAGACCCTCGAAGTGGGCGCGCGAGGCCGGGCCGAGATGCTCGAGCAGCGACGGCGCGGCGGAGAGCAGCGGCTGCATGTCGGGGTTCTTGCTGTCGAGGATGCGCAGCGGATTGCTCTCCAGGCGCCTCTGGCTGTCCGCGTCGAGCCGATCGGCATGGGCGCGGAAGTAGTCGACCAGCCGCTCGCGGTAGACCGCCCTCTCGGCCGCGTCGCCGAGGCTGTTGAGCTGCAGCTCGACGTCGAGACCGAGGTGCTGCCAGAGACGGTTGCCGACCAGGACCACCTCGGCGTCGATGTCCGGACCGTCCATGCCGTAGGCCTCGAGACCGACCTGGTGGAACTGGCGGTAGCGGCCCTTCTGCGGCCGCTCGTAGCGGAACATGGCCCCGCGGTACCAGAGGCGCTGAACCTGGTTGTGCAACAGGCCGTGCTCGATGCACGCGCGCACGCAGCCGGCGGTGCCCTCGGGGCGCAGCGTCAGGCTCTCGTCGTTGCGGTCGGCGAAGGTGTACATCTCCTTCTCGACGATGTCGGTGACCTCGCCGATGGAGCGCGCGAAAAGCTCGGTCTTCTCCAGCAGCGGCAGGCGGATCTCGCGGTAGCCATAGGCCTCGAGCACCTCAGCGATCCCCGCCTCCAGGCGCTGCCACGCGGCGCTCTCCCCGGGCAGGATGTCGCGCATGCCGCGGATAGCCTGCAGCTTGCCGGTCACGCCTCGTCCTTTCCGGAACGCCCGGCCAGGGCGTCGCGCACCTGGCGCTCGAGGGTGTCGAGCAGGCTGGCGTTGTCGACCTTGCCGGCCGGGGTGCCGGCGAGGTAGAGCAGGTTGGGCTCGCCCCCGGTCACGCCGACCTGCACCTCGCGCGCCTCGCCGGGGCCGTTGACCACGCAGCCGATGATCGCCACGTCGAGGCTCTCGGTGACATCGGCCAGACGCTCCTCGAGCGCGTTGACCGTGGCGATGACGTCGAACTTCTGCCGCGAGCAGGTGGGGCAGGCGATGATGTTGACGCCGCGGGTGCGCAGGTTGAGGCTCTTGAGGATGTCGAAACCGACGCGCACCTCCTCGACCGGGTCGGCGGCCAGCGAGACGCGCAGCGTGTCGCCGATGCCCTCGAGCAGCAGCACGCCGAGCCCCACCGCCGACTTGACCGTGCCCGAGCGCAGCCCCCCGGCCTCGGTGACGCCGAGGTGCAGCGGCGCGTCGGTCTGGCCGGCGATGCCGCGGTAGGCCGCGACGGTCATCTGCACGTCGGAGGCCTTGAGGCTGAGCTTGTAGTTGCTGAACCCGAGCCGCTCGAGGTGCTCGATCTGCCGCAGCGCCGACTCGACCAGCGCCTCGGCGGTCGGCTCGCGGTACTTCTCCAGCAGCGCCTTGTCGAGCGAGCCGGCATTGACACCCACGCGGATCGGGATGCCGTGGTCGCGTGCGCTTTCGACCACCGAGCGCACGCGCTCCTCGCGTCCGATGTTGCCCGGGTTGATGCGCAGGCAGTCGGCCCCGAGGTCGGCGGCGCGCAACGCGATGCGGTAGTCGAAGTGGATGTCGGCGATCAGCGGCACCGGCGAATCACGGCGGATCGCGCCGAACGCATCGGCCGCGTCGAGCGTCGGCACCGAGACCCGCACCAGGTCGGCCCCGGCCGCGGCCAGCGCACGGACCTGGGCGAGCGTCGCGGCGACGTCGCAGGTCTCGGTGTTGGTCATGCTCTGCACGGCGATCGGCGCGCCGTCACCGATCGGCACGTCGCCGACCATCAGGCGGCGTGAGCGCCGACGCGCGGGGGCGGTGTGGAATCGCATGTGCGCCTCTCGGGCGGGCCTCCGTCAGGGAGCCCGGGTGACGATCTCGCCGTTCTGGTCGTCGAGGACGAAGCGCGCGATGCCCTTGCTCTCGAAGGCGGCGTGGTCGACGCGACGACCGTCGAGCTCGACCCGCACCGCCCCGGCCTTGCCGAACAGGAGCAGGAACGGGCCCTTGCCGCTGATCTCGCGCCGTGTGCCGGCGCGCAACACGTCGAACACCAGCCGCGTGCCCTGCCCGTCGACCACCTCGACCCAGACGTCGTCGCTGAGTGCGAGGCTCAGCGTGTGGCTTGCCGGGGCCGCGGGGACGGGCGCAGGCGCGGGGACGGCCACCGGCACCGGCTCCGTGACGGGGGCCGGCACGCCGGCCGGTTCAGACGCCGTCGGCAAGGCCGCGGAGGGCTCGCCGGCGGGGGGCATGGGCGTCTCAGAAGCCGTGCCCAGCTGGGAGGCGGGTGCCCCCTGGAGCGTCGCCGTAGCGGGCTCGGATCGCTCCGTCGGAAGCGGATCCGAAAGGGGTCGTGGGGCCGGCTCGGGGAACACGGGCGTGGCCGGGACCACGACACGCGGCAGCGCGGCCGGCGCCGGGGACGGCGTGGCGCTGCCGGTCAGTTGGCCGATGTCGAGGCGCCCCCCCTGCGACCACCACCATGCGGCAAGCCCGACACCGATGGCCACCGCCAGCGCTATGAGCAAGGCCCGCGGGGAGATGCCGCGGTGCACCCGCGGCGCCTCGGAGGCCGGACGCGGGCGCAGCTCGAGCGGCACATCGGGGGTGCGGACGCTCTCGTAGTGGGCCACCAACTCATCGCCACGCAGGCCGACCAGGCGGGCGTAGTTCTTGATGTATCCGCGCACGAAGACCGGCGCCGGCAGCGCCTCGGTTTCGTCGCGCTCGAGCGCCTCGACCACGCCAAGGGTCAGGTTGAGGTTCGCGGCGACCTCCTCCACCGTCATGTTGGCCGCGGCGCGCGCCTTGGCCAGACGGCTTCCAGGGCCGGGTTGCGGGGCCATGGTCTCGGCCAGCGTCGCCTCGCTGGCGGTGTCGTCGCCCTTCATCGTTTCTCCGTTGCCAGCAGCAGCCGGGTCTCAGGGGAGGTGGGGAAGCGCTGGCGCAGCTGCACAGCGTAGGCATCGGCCGCGGCGCGGTCGCCGAGCTGGCGCTCGACCTGGACGCCGAGCCAGAGCAGCGCCGCGTTGAGCCGCGTGATCGCGGTCACGCGCTGCAGGTAGGCGCGCGCCTGGAGTGCATCGCCCGCTTCCCAGCTCAGGTTGGCCATCTGGTACAGCGCGGGGACGAAGTTCGGTGCCTTGCCGAGCGCCTGGCGGAAGTACTGCTCGGCGAGGTCACGCTTGTCTTCGCGCAGCGAGCACAGGCCGAGGTTGGTGTAGGTGTTCTGCGGCGTCTGGTAGAGCGGGTTGGCCAGCGCCCGCTCGAAGGCCCCGCGCGCCTCGTCGTAGCGCGCCTGCCCGCACAGGAAGCGGCCGTAGTTGTTCCAGGCGTCGGAGTCCTTCGGCGCCAGCTCGACGACGCGCTTGAAGTGCGCCTCGGCGAGATCGTTCTGGCCGAGCTTCTCGTAGAGCACGGCGATGCCGTTGTGGGCCACGGTCAGGTTCGGATCGTGGATCAGCGCGCGCTGCAGGTGCTCCATCGCCTGCGCGTCCTGACCGGCCTTCATGTACTCGATGCCGAGCAGGGCGTTGGGTTCGGCGGCCTGGGGGCGTGGCCTGACGTTGGCGTCCCTGTAGTCGATGTCGGCGCCCGGCCCGCCACCGCCCAGCGAGGCGCACCCCCCCAGCAGCAGCGTCAGGGCCAACAGCCAGACCCGCTTGTGCGCCTTCATTCCGCGCCCTCCGCCAGGCGATCGCGCCGGCGCCTGGAGCGCACCTTGCCGACCAGCTGGCCGCAGGCGGCGTCGATGTCCTGGCCTCGCGTCTTACGCGTGATGGTGATCAGGCCGTGTGCCTGGAGCACCGCGCGGAACGCGTCGACCGCGGCCTCGTCGGGGCGCCGGAAGTGGATGCCGGCGACCGGGTTGTAGGGGATCAGGTTGACCTTGGCCGGCACGCCGCGCAGCACGCGGGCCAGCTCGCGGGCGTGCTCGGGCTGGTCGTTGACCCCGGCGAGCAGCACGTATTCGAAGGTCACCACGCGGTAGCGGTTGTCGCCGATGTAGCGTTTCGCCGCGGCGACCACCTCGCGCAGCGGGTACTTGCGGTTGATCGGCACCAGCTCGCTGCGCAGGGCGTCGTTGGGTGCGTGGATGGAGACCGCGAGGCTGACGTCGCTGACCTCGGCGAGGCGGTCCATCGCCGGGACGATGCCCGAGGTGCTCAGGGTGACGCGGCGCTTGGAGAGCCCGAACGCCAGGTCGTCCTGCATCAGGTGGGTGGCGCGCACCACGGCCTGGAAGTTGAGCAGCGGCTCGCCCATGCCCATCAGCACGACGTTGGTCACCTGGCGCCCTGCCCCTTCGGCATCGAGCGCCGCGCGCGCCAGCCAGAGCTGGGCGACCATCTCGCCGGTGGTCAGGTTGCGACTGAAACCCTGGCGCGCGGTGGCGCAGAACGCACAGTCGACCGGGCAGCCGACCTGCGACGAGACGCACAGCGTGCCGCGCTCCCCGTCGGGGATGTAGACCGTCTCGACGCAGTTGCCGTCCCCGAGCTCGAACAGCCACTTGCGCGTGCCGTCGCGCGAGCGCTGGTCGCTGACCGCGGGTGGCAGGTCGATGCGCGCGTAGGCCTCGAGCCAGGCGCGGAACGGCTTGCTGAGGTCGGTCATCGCCGCGTAGTCGGTGACCTGGCGATGGTAGACCCACTTCATCAGCTGGGTGGCACGGAACGGCCGGTCACCGCGCGCGGCCAGCAGCGCGAGCAGCCCCTCGCGATCGAGATCGAGCAGGTTGAAAGGGGCCTGGTCGTCCAAGGTTCAGCGGGTCCGCGGGCAGAGCTCGCCGTCGGTGAAGAAGAAGGCGATCTCGGTGGCCGCGGTGTCGGGGCCGTCCGAGCCGTGCGCGCAGTTCTCGTCGACCGTCTTGGCGAAGTCGGAGCGGATGGTGCCGCGCGCCGCCTCGGCCGGGTTGGTCGCGCCCATGATCTCGCGGTTGGCGACGATCGCGTTCTCGCCCTCGAGCACCTGCACCATCACCGGCCCGGAGGTCATGAAGGCGACCAGGTCCTTGTAGAACGGGCGTTCGCGGTGCACGGCGTAGAACCCCTCGGCCTGCTCGCGGGTGAGGTGCAGCATCTTGGCGGCGACGATGCGCAGGCCTGCCGTCTCGAAACGGGCATAGATCTGGCCGATCAGGTTACGCCCCACGGCGTCGGGCTTGATGATCGAGAGGGTGCGTTCCACAGCCATCGAAAGTCTCCGGAAAATCGTTGCAAGAATAACAGAAACCCGCGGCACGCCGCGGGTTTGTGCGGAAAATCGGTGCGCCAGTTTAGCGCCGGCCCAGGCGCCAGGCAACGCGTGCGGGCGCCCCGCTCAGACGGCGAAGCTCTCGCCGCAGCCGCAGGTCGCGGAGACGTTCGGGTTGTTGAAGGTGAAGCTCCGGTTGAGGCCCTCCTGGACGAAGTCGAGCTCCATGCCGTCGAGGTAACCGAGGTGCTCGCGCCCCACCACCAGGCGGATGCCGTGGTCCTCGAACACCGTGTCGTCGGCGCCGGTCTGCGTGGCGAAGTCCATGGTGTAGGCGAAGCCGGAGCAGCCGGCGGTGGTCACCCCGAGGCGCAGTACCGCATCCTCTCCCTGCTTGGCGAGGAGCTCCTTGAGCCGCGCGGCGGCAGCGTCGGTGAGCGTGATGGGCATGTCGATACTCCTGAAGGTTGTCTCGCGTGCCGGCCGCTCAGCCGGCCGCCTCGTGTGCAGATGGACCACCGCCGGCGCCTCCGGTTCCCCGGTGCGTGCGCGACAGGGCACGCAGCCGGGGGACACTGCGCGCGACCAGCCCGAGCACGGTTTCGATCTCCTCGGGGGTGGTCGGACGGCCGAGGGAGAAGCGCAGCGAGCCGTCGATCTCCGCCTCGCTGAGGCCGAGGGCGCGCAGCACATGGGACGGTTCGCGGCTGGCCGAGGCGCAGGCCGAGCCGGAGGAGAGCGCCACCTCGCGCAGCGCCATGATCAGCGCCTCGCCCTGCACCCCGTCGATGCTGACACTGAGGATCCCCGGCACGCGGCGCAGCGGATCGCCGTTGAGGCGCACGCCGCCGAGTTCGCGCAGCCCCGCCCAGAGACGGTCCCGCAGCGGTCGCAGATGCTCCGCGTCGGCGTCGATCCGCCGCGCGGCGAGCCGGAACGCCTCCCCCATGCCGACCACCTGGTGGGTGGCCAGGGTGCCGGGGCGCAATCCGCGCTCTTGGCCACCGCCGTGCAGCAGCGGTGCAAGGAGCACTTCCGGGTGGTCGCGCACGTAGAGTGCGCCGACCCCCTTGGGGCCGTAGAGCTTGTGCGCCGAGAAAGACATCAGGTCGACCGGCAGGCGGCGCAGGTCGATCGGCAGGCGCCCGGCGGACTGGGCCGCGTCGACGTGGAACAGCGCCCCGTGGGCCCGCACGCGCGCGCCGATGGCGGCGATGTCCTGGATCACGCCGGTCTCGTTGTTGACATGCATCAGCGAGACCAGTGCCGTGGTGTCGCGCAGCGCCGCGGCGACCACGTCGGGGTCGAGCAGGCCGCCGCGGTCGGGATCGAGGTAGGTCACCTCCCACCCTTCGCGTTCCAGCTGGCGGCAGACGTCGAGAACCGCCTTGTGCTCGGTGCGTGCGGTGACGACGTGGTGGCCACGGCCCCGTGCCGCCCGCGCCGCCCCGAGCAGCGCGAGGTTGTCGGACTCGGTCGCCCCCGAGGTGAAGACGATCTCGCGCGGCGTGGCACCGACCAGCGCGGCGACCTTTGCGCGCGCCCACTCGACCCTGCGCTCGGCCTCCCAGCCGAGGGCGTGGGAGCGCGACGCCGGGTTGCCGAAGATGCCGTCGGCGGTCAGGCAGCCGGCCATCGCCTCGGCGACCCTGGGGTCGACCGGCGTGGTCGCCGCGTAGTCGAGGTAGATGGGCCGCCGGCGGGTCATGCGCGCGCGGGGCGTCAGGCCGTCGCCACAAGCCGGCGCAGGGCCGCCGCCTGGCGGTGCAGCGCGACAAGCAGGGCATCGACGTCGGCGGCGGTGTTGCCCTGGCCGACGCTGACCCGGATCGCGCCGCGCGCGACCGCGTCAGGCACGCCCATGGCGGTGAGCACGTGGCTCGGCGCGCCGCTGCCCGTGTGGCAGGCCGAGCCGCTCGATACCGCGAGCCCCTCGCGGTCGAGGGCCATCAGCAGCGCCTCGCCATCGACGCCGTCGAGGGCGAACAGCACGGTGTTGGGGAGGCGCTCGGCCCCGCCGCCGAAAAGGGTCACGCCGTGGAGGTCGCGCAGCCCGGCGAGCAGGCGCCCCGTCAGTGCACGCGCGGCGTCGGCGCGGGAGGCGAGCTCGGCCGCGACCAGTTCCGCGGCGGCGCCGAAGCCGACGATGCCGGCGAGGTTCTCGGTGCCGCCGCGCAGGCCACGCTCCTGCCCGCCGCCGCGCATCACCGGCGCGAGGTCGACGGCAGGCCCGGCGACCAGGGCCCCGACGCCCTGCGGACCGTTGATCTTGTGCGAAGAGAGGGTCATCAGGTCGACGCCCGAGGCGCGGAAGTCAACCTCCAGCTTGCCCAGAGCCTGCACCGCGTCGCAGTGCACCAGGGCACCGGCCGTGCGGGCCCGGGCCGCGATCTCGGCGACCGGCTGCACCACGCCGGTCTCGTTGTTCGCCCACATGGCCGAGACCAGGCGCGTCCCCGGCGCCGGGGTCCAGGCGCCGACCTCGACCCGCCCGTCACCGTCGACCGGAAGCCAGTCGAGCTGCCAGCCCCGTTCGGCCAGAAGCCGGGCCGGCTCGATCACCGACGGGTGCTCCACCGGGCTCAGCGCCAGGCGTTCGGGCGCCTCCAGTGCCGCGACACCGAGCAGGGCCAGGTAGTTGGCCTCGGTCCCGCCGCTGGTGAAGGTGACCTGGCGCGGCTGAACGCCGACCAGTGCGGCCACCTGCGCGCGCGCGTGCTCCAGGGCGTCGCGGGCACGGCGGCCGGCGCGGTGCGCGCTCGACGGATTGCCCGCCCCCGCCGCATGGCAGCCGAGCATGGCATCCCGCACCCGGGGGTCGAGGGGGGTCGTGGCGTTGTGATCGAGGTAGGTCATCCCGACCCGCTCGCACGGAAGCGTCAGGTGACGGCGGTGGAGCGTCGCGACGGCGCCTCTACGGTGCGCGCGGCGGCATCGCCGTGGGTGCGCTCGACCAGCTGCGCGAGATTGATGCCGGCGAGAAAGTCGTGGATCTGCTCGCTGAGGTCACACCACAGCTCGTGGGTCAGGCACGGCTTGGAGTCCTGGCAGTTGCCGAGGCCGCCACAGCGGGTGGCGTCGACCTCCTCGTCGACCGCGGTGATCACGCTGACCACCGAGATCTCGTCGGCCTCACGGCTCAGGCGGTAGCCGCCGCCGGGACCGCGCACGCTCTCGACCAGGCCGCGGCGGCGCAGCCGCGAAAAGAGCTGCTCGAGGTAGGAGAGCGAAATGCTCTGCCGCCGCGAGATGTCGGCCAGCGTGATCGGTCCCTGGTCGTAGTGAAGTGCCAGGTCGAGCATCGCCGTCACGGCATAGCGGCCCTTGGTCGTCAATCGCATCTGGGAACGTCCCGCAGCATCTGTAGTCGACGGCTATTGTAGCTTAATGTTGACTATCAGAGTCAAGTATTTCCGTGGCCCCCGCCCCGCTTCTCGCCCGGCGCGGTGGAGGTGATCTCGCACGGATCGAGGTCAGGGATGTCGAGTTCGCTGGTGTCGGCGCCGAGCTCCTTGAGCGCCAGGGCCAGCTGCGCCAGCTTGCGGTCAGTGACGTGGATGTGGTCGAGCATACTATTGATAGCGTGGGCCACCGGGTCGGGCATGTCGCGCGTGGTGCCGTAGGCGTCGAAGCCGATGCGCCGCGCGGTCGCCTCGCGGTGCGGGGTCTTGTCGTCGGCGGGCGCGACGCTGGCCAGGCGGCCCGGCACACCGACCACCGTGGCGCCCTCGGGCACGTCCTTGAGCACCACGGCGTTGGAGCCGATGCGCGCATCGCGGCCGACGGTGAACGGCCCGAGCACCTTGGCCCCGGCGCCGACCACCACCCCATCGCGCAGCGTCGGGTGGCGCTTGCCCTTGTCCCACGAGGTGCCGCCGAGGGTGACCCCCTGGTAGAGGGTGCAGTCGTCACCGATCTCGGTGGTCTCGCCGATCACCACCCCCATGCCGTGGTCGATGAAGAAGCGCCGCCCGATGCGCGCGCCGGGGTGGATCTCGATGCCGGTGAGCCAGCGCGAAAAGCCGGAGATAAAGCGCGCCAGCCAGCGCCAGCCACTGTCCCACAGGCGGTGGCTGAGGCGGTGCAGCAGCAGGGCGTGAACCCCGGGATAGCAGGTCAGCACCTCGAAGAACGTGCGCGCCGCGGGATCGCGGTCGAACACGCTGTTCACGTCTTCGCGGAGGCGTTCGAACATCGGTGATGGGCTCCAGGTCGCCGGCGCGTACGACCGCTCGCGCCTAGCGTCAATCTAGCACAGCGGCCGTGCCGTCACGGGCCCGCGAGGCGTGCCCGGCTCACGCGTCACGGTCTGCATCGGAAGCTTGCGTGCCGCAGGCCAGCTTCCGTTCGGTCTGGGTCAGGATGCCGCGCAGGATGTGGATCTCGTCCTCCTGCGGCCGGGCCCGCGCGAACATCCCGCGCAGCCGGCGCAGGACCCTGCCGGGACGCGCCGGGTCGATGAATTCGACCGCCAGCAGGAGGCGTTCGAGGTGGGCGAAGTACCCCTCGACCTCTTCGGCGGTCGCCAGCCGGTGCCCGTCGCGCCCCGCCTGCCCGTCCGCATCTGGCCGTTCCGACAGGAGGGCCATGCGGATCTC
>JBFIFF010000028.1:0-11315 GCA_041602955.1 Gammaproteobacteria bacterium
GAGGATCAGGATGGCGATCGCCGCGACCCGTGCGCGCCACGGCCGCGAGCCGCGCCTGCAGCACGATCCCGAGTGGCCCTCACCGTGCGAGCAGGGCACGGCCGACGCCGAGGGGTGGGTCGCCTGGCGCCCGGTGCGGCGCACCTCGCCGCCCGACCTCGGCGGTCTCGCCGCGGCCCTCGAGACCGCGATCCACCCCGACTTCGGCACCTACTTCGGCCGCTACTGGTCGGACCCGCTGCCCGTGTCGGGGCTGTATGGCCGGCTCGAGCTGCTGCAACTGTGGAACGCGCAGGACGAGGAGCGACTCGTCGCGAACCAGCTCGGCCACGTGCTGCAGGCGCGCCGCGCCAGGCGCCCCCTGACGCTCTTCTTCGCCTGCGGCGACGACCCCGACCTGCTCTACAGCCTCGACAACGTCACGGGCGAGGTGCTGCGCGAGGACCTGCCGAAACGCAGCGCGCGCCCGGTCGCGCCTTCGCTGGTGCAGTTCCTGGCCGGGCTGCGTGCCGAGGCGGGGGGTTGACCGTTGTCACTGGTGCCTCACGGAGCGTTGGGCCATAGTCCTTGCCCAATGCCAGAGACGCATCCCGGGAGATCTCGCCATGGAATACGCCACCGATCTAGTCAAGCAGATGCTCGCGTTGTACGGGCTCAAGGTGGTCGCGGCGATCGCCATCCTGATCCTCGGCCGCATGGCCTCGGGCTGGATCCGCGGCCTGATCCGCACGGTGATGCAGCGCGCCGGCACCGACCCGATGCTGATCTCGTTCGTCAGCAACCTGGCCTACTTCGCGATGCTCGCGTTCGTGGTCATCGCCGCGCTCAACCAGCTCGGCATCCAGACCACGTCGTTCATCGCCGTCCTCGGCGCCGCGGGCCTGGCCATCGGGCTCGCCCTGCAGGGCTCGCTGCAGAACTTCGCGGCCGGCGTGCTGATCATCATCTTCCGCCCCTACAAGGTTGGTGATTTCATCGAGGGTGGCGGCACCACCGGGGTGATCGAGTCGATGGACATCTTCACCACGCGCATGAAGACCGGCGACAACAAGACCGTGATCGTGCCCAACAGCAAGCTGCTCGGCGACAACATCACCAACTACTCGGCCAAGCCGACCCGGCGCGTCGACCTGGTGATCGGTGTCGGCTACGGCGACGACCTGGCCAAGGTCAAGTCGGTCCTCAACGACATCCTCGCCGCCGAGGAGCGCATCCTCAAGGATCCCGCGCCGACGGTGGCCGTCGGCGAACTGGCCGACAGCAGCGTCAACTTCTTCGTCCGGCCGTGGGTCGACAGCGCGAACTACTGGCCGGTGCGCTTCGATCTGCTCGAGACCATCAAGAACCGTTTCGACGCGGAGGGGATCACGATTCCGTTCCCGCAGCGCGATGTGCACATGCACGCCGTGCAGGGCGAGGCGGCCTGACGCGCCCCGTGCCTCGGCACGCCGGTCCACCCGCCGCCTGACCTCCGATGGCCAAGCTCGACCGCACCGCCTGGCTCACGATCTACGGGCCGCTGCTGCTGGTGATGCTGGCCGGCTTCGTCGTCGCCTACCAGTTCGTCGAGCCCGCGCCACCGCGCACCTTCACGATGGCGACCGGCGGGGTCGACGGCGCCTACCACCTCTACGGGCAGCGCTACCGTGACCGTCTCGCGCGCGATGGCATCACCGTCGAGTTGCGCAACACCGCCGGTTCGGTCGAGAACCTGGCCCTGCTGCGCGCCGGCGAGGTCGACGTCGCCCTGGTGCAGGGCGGCCTCGCGCAGCCCGGCGACGCGGAGCTGCTCGAGGGGCTGGCGAGCCTCTACCACGAACCGATGTGGGTGTTTCACACCCTCGGCGACGCGCTGGAAGACCTGCGCGGGCTGAAGGGGCGGCACCTCGCCGTCGGTGCCGAGGGCAGCGGCACGCGTGCCGTGGCGCTGCCGCTGCTCGCGCGTAACGGCATCGACACGGTCAGCGCCGTGCTGCGCGATACCGGAGGCGCCGCCGCGGTCGAGGCCCTGCGCGGCGGGGTGGTCGACGCGGCGTTCTTCGTGGCCGCGCCGAGTGCGCCGCTGGTCGCCGACCTGCTGCGCGATCCCGACGTGCAACTGCTCGGCTTCGCACGCGCGCCGGCCTACGCTCGGACGTTCGACTTCCTCTCGCAGGTGACGCTGGTTGCCGGTCAGGTCGACCTCGCTGCGGGCGTGCCAGAGCGTGACGTCACGCTGGTTGCCCCGACCGCGAACCTGGTCGCGTCCGAGACCTTCCACCCGGCGCTGGTCACGCTGTTGCTGCAGGCGGCCAGCGAGGTGCATGCCGCCGGCGACGGGTTCAGCGAGCCCGGGACCTTTCCGTCCGTGAAGCACATCGACCTTCCGGTCAACGACGCGGCGCGTCGTTACCTTACTCGTGGCCCGCCGTTCCTGCAGCGCTTCCTGCCGTTCTGGGCCGCGACGCTGATCGACCGCCTGGCGGTGATGCTGGTGCCGCTGTTGACGCTTCTGCTGCCGCTGTTCAAGGTCCTGCCGCCGACCTACCGCTGGCGGGTGCGCTCGCGTATCTACCGCTGGTACCGCGACCTGCGACGGGTCGAGCAGAGGATCTTCGGTGGCGCCGATGCCGAGACGGCCGCCTGGGCGACGGGGGAACTCGACCGCATCGAGCGCGAGGTGGCGCAGATCCAGGTGCCGCTCTCCTACACCGACCAGCTGTTCAACCTGCGCCTGCACATCCGCTTCGTGCGGCGCGAACTCAACGGCGGGTGAGGGCGTCTGGCGGTGGTGGCATGCGACCCGTCGGGACGCTATCGTTCAGGTTCCGTTCAGCCCGCTCTCGCTAGCCTCATCATCAACCGCAGGTACGCGGTGAGCGTTCCGAAAGCCATGATCCCCATCCAACGAGGAGAAGCGACATGAAGACCCTGATCAAGACCGCCCTGGTGGCGATTCCGCTGGTGGCTGTAACCGGTGCCGCGCACGCGGCGGGCGATGCGTCCGCCGGCCGTGCGAAGGCCGCGGTGTGCGCCGCCTGCCACGGTCCCAACGGCATCAGCGCCAATCCGCAGTGGCCGAACCTTGCGGGTCAGAAGGACCTCTACCTGATCAAGCAGATGAAGGCGTTCCGCGACGGCACGCGCGTCGATCCGCTGATGTCGGCGCAGGCGCAGCCGTTGAGCGACCGCGACATCGAGGACCTGGCGGCCTACTTCAGCACCCTGAAGTAAGCCCGGGTTCCGACATCACGGCCCTCCCGGTCACCGCCGGGTGGGCCGTACTTTTTCGGGAGCCGACGAAGAGTGAAGCATCCGGCGCCCGTCGGGCCCAAGCGCCGGCCACGACAGACCGCGTGATGCCTGGCCGGCAGGTCGGACTCCGGTCCGCCAGGCACGGCCTTCACGCCGACGGCAAGCCGCCCGTGGCTCACCCCGGCAGTCGCACCTCGATGCGCGCCCCGCCGAGCGGGCTTTTTCCGGCAGCCACTGAACCGCCGTACGCCTCCACCAGGTCGGCGACCATCGCCAGGCCGAGCCCGTGGCCCGGCGTGGCGCTGTCGGCCCGACGGCCACGTACCGGGAGTTCCACGCGAACCGCGTCGGGCAGCCCGGGACCGTCGTCCTCGACCATCAGCTGCAGTGCCCCGGCGACTTGGTCGGCGCGGATCACGACCGTCGCGCGGCACCACTTGTAGGCGTTGTCGAGCAGGTTGCCGAGCAGTTCGTAGAGGTCGCCCTCCTCGGCACGGCAGACCAGCCCGGCGGGGACCTCGACCCGGCAGTTCGCCCCCTTGGCCCGGTGCACCTTGTCCAGCGACGCGACCACCCGCGCGACGATCGGCGCCAGCAGCACCGGCGCGCTCAGCGGGCGTCGACCGGCGGTCGCCGCGCGTTGCAGCTGGTATTCGATGATCTCGGCCATGCGGTCGACCTGCGCGGCCGCCGCATCGGCCCGGCGCTGCTCGCGAGCCTCCACGCCGAGTTCCCCGCGCAACAGCGCCAGGGGCGTCTTGAGGCTGTGCGCGAGGTCGCCGAGGGCATTGCGGTAGCGCTGCAGCCGCGCCTGTTCGCGGGCGATCAGCTGGTTGATGCCGGAGGTGAGCGGTGCGAGTTCGGGCGGGTAGTCGTCGCCGAGGCGCTCGCGTTGGCCCTGCTCGATGGCGTCGAGTTCGCGTCCGACGCGCCGCAGCGGCCGCAGGCTCAAGCGCAGGATGGTGCCCTGCGCGAGCAGCAGCAGCACCGCGGCGCCACCGAGCCATCCCCACAGGGTGCGGCGGAACGCGGCCACCTCGGCATCGAGGCCGCCGAGATCCTCGGCGACGCTGAAGGTGAAGGGCAGCAGGCGGCCGTCGCCGCTCGCCCAGGCGGTGCCGAAGCCGAGCGCGATCGCCCGCATGTCGGCCAGGGCGACGGTGTCGTAGTGCCGTTTTCCGGGCGGGATCTCGCGGGGCAGTTCCAGTGCCAGGCCGAGCAGCGAGGCGGAACTCCAGACGGGCCGTCCGGCGGCGTCGTAGACCCGCGCGTAGAGCCCGGAGGCGGGGCTCGCGAAGCGGGGCTCGGGCAGGGCCCCAGGCAGGCGCAGGTCCCCGGTCGGGCTGAGCTCGGCGGCGGCGAGCAGGGCGTAGACGTGGGCCTGCAGGCGATCGCGCAGGCCCGCCTCGGCGCTGTCGCGGAAGGCGCGGTCGAGGGTGATGCCGGTCAGGCCGAGGAACGCGGCGAGCACCAGGCTGGCCGCGAGCAGCAGCCGGGTCTGGAGCGACAGGTTCAACGCGGCGTGGCCGCCAGGGCGAAGCGGTAGCCCTGGCCGCGCACCGTCTCGATCGGCGCCAGCGTGCCGTCCGGGTCGAGCTTGCGGCGCAGGCGGCCGACGAAGACCTCGATCACGTTGCTGTCGCGGTCGAAGTCCTGATCGTAGATGTGCTCGGTCAGCTCGCTCTTCGAGACCGCCTTGCCGGCGTTGAGGGCGAGGTACTCGAGCACGTTGTACTCGTAGGCGGTCAGTTCGACCGGCGCACTGTGGACCGTGACCCGCTTGGCGCGGGTGTCGAGCACCACTGGCCCGAAGGCGAGGGTGGAACTGGCCCAGCCTGCGGCACGGCGCAGCAGGGCGTGGATGCGCGCCTCGAGCTCCTCGTACTGGAACGGCTTGACCAGGTAGTCGTCGGCGCCGGCCTCGAGCCCCTCGACCTTGTCCTGCCAGCGTCCGCGCGCGGTGAGGATCAGGATCGGGAAGGCGGCCCCCTCGGCGCGGGCACGTCGTATCAGCTCGATGCCGGACAGGCGCGGCAGGCCGAGATCGACGATCGCGGCGTCGAACGGGTACTCGGTGGCGTGGTAGAGACCCTCCTCGCCGTCGGCCGCGCCGCTGACCGTGTAGCCGGCGCCGCGCAGCCGCTCCGCGAGCTGTTCACGCAGCCCGGGCTCGTCCTCGACCAGCAGCAGGCGCATCGTGGTCGCGCGGGAGGGCGCTCAGCGCGCGCCGGCCTCGATCACCACGGTTTTCACGTGGCCGTCGGGGGTCAGGACCTTGACCCGGTAGACCGGTTTGCCGTCGACGATCTCGGGCTCCGCGGAGAGCACTTTGCCGCCGGTCTCCGTGGCCGCGCGCTCGGCCGCCGCCTGGCGCGCCGCCTCCTCCCGATCGGCCTGGGCGAGCCGCAGGGGCACGTCGCTCTCGGTCGCGCAGGCCAGCGGGGTGGCCAGCAGCGCGACGAGCAGCAGGGCGGGGGACGATACCTTGGGCACGAGACTCTCCATCGGGGTCCCGGACCGTGCTCGCGGCTCGGGACGCCCGACCATCATACGTCAGCGCGGTTCACTCGGCGACGTCGACCGAGACCGCCACGCGGACCCGTTTGCCGGGGTTGTGGTCCATGAACGCGACGTGGTCACGCCCCTGGTAGCGGTAGGTGACGTCGTAGCCGGCGAGGCGGCGCTGTTCGCTCACCCGCTCGACCTGGTGGCAGCGCTCCACCGTGTGACTGCCGAAGGTCTGGGGCTGGTGACGGTTGGTGTAGTCGTTGCCGAGTGAGCCGCCGAGCAGGGCACCGGCGACGGTGCCCCAGTCACGGTACTTGCCGTGCACGATCTGGTTGCCGATCGCGCCGCCGATGATGCCGCCGGCGACGACGCCGGTGTAGCTGCGTGGCGCGGCGTGGGAGCTCACCTGAACGTCGCGGCACACCGTACGTGGCGTGGAGACGCTCACGGTCTCGTAGACCGGGCGTGCGTCGAGGACCTTGGCGTGGTCGTAGAAGACGCTGTTGTCGGCATGCAGGGGCGTCGTCAGCAACATGGACAGGGCGGCCGAAGCGATGACGATGCGCGATTTCATTTGACTCTCCATGGTGTTTGGTTGGCGGGTACGTCGACCCTCACGACCACGAGGCTACGCGCTGCAAGCTGAACGCCGGCTGAAGGGTCGCGGGAGTGGGCGTCGTCGAGGCGGAGGGGGGCGGTACGGGCGTCGGGTTGTGGTGTTGTGCGTGGTGTGCAGGAAGGGGCGACTGCACCGTTTTTTATAATCCAACGAGAGTGTGACAAATATAAATTTAATTATAAAAAAAGCTTGCAATTTCGTCATGCATGATTATTAATTTACCTAAGGTTGTTAACAGCAGCCGAAAATAATTTATTCGTGAGTCCGATTCATCCCACATGAGAAGGTAGAGCGCATGGCAGTCAAGAAGAGACGCGTCGTGAAAAAGGCTGCGGGCAAGGCCGCACCGAAACGCAGATCGACCAGGAAAACGGCATCGCCGAAGACCGCGTCGAAACGCGCTGCATCAAGGCGCACCGTAACCAAGAAAAGCGCGCCGAAACGCACGACGAAGAAAAAGGCTGCGGTAAAGAAGGCGGCACCAAAACGTGCCGTGGCGCGCAAGAGCACGGCGAAAAAGAGAGTTTCACGCAGGGCTGCGTCGACGATCTCCGGGCCGACGGTACGTTTCGGCCGCACCGTGATGGCCGCCACCCCGGCCCTGGTCGCCGCCGAGAAGGCGATGAAGAAGGCGGATGCCGCCCTCGACAAGATCACCGCCGAGGTCCGGGTCGTCCGCGCCAAGGCGATCGCGGCCGAGGCGATCGCGAAGGGCAACAAGCGCAAGGCGGTTCAGGCGGCCGCAGCGCGCGCGCGGGCCGCAGCGCGCAAGGGGCTCGAGATGAAGAGGCAGGCCACCCTCAAGGCCCGCGAGGCGCGCTTGACCATGCGCACCAAGCTCAACGAGGCCAAGGCCGCACTGGCCGAGCGCGAGGCCGAAAAGAAGCTGGCCGAGCGCAAGGAGGCCGCCCGCGCCAAGGCGGTGGCCACCTTCATCAAGAAGTGGGACCGCGAGTTCGACCGCGAAACCGCCAAGAAGCTCAAGGCGCGGGCCGCGCGCAAGAAGAAGCCCGGCCGTCGCGGAAGGCCGCCGAAGAAGCGTTCCTGACCCCGATCCGATGCCGCGTGACGCCGCCCTCCGGGGCGGCGTCTTCATTTCCGGAGAGGTATTAGGGCGCGGGACGCCGGGTCAGGAGGTGCCGTCGATGCCGGCGAGACGCTGACAGAGGTTGTAGAGGATGCCGGCGGTGGCGCCCCAGATGTAGCGTTCGGCATGGTCGAGGACGTAGAAGCTGCGCGACTTGCCCATGTACTCGCGCGCCTGGCGTCGGTAGCGCGCCGCGTCGAGGACGTGACCGAGCGGGACCTCGAACACGTCGGCGACCTCGATGGGGTCGAGTTCGAGTTCGAACCCGGGACGCACGATGCCGACCACCGGGGTGATGCGAAAGCCGGTCATGGTGTCGTAGGCGTCGAGCAGGGCAATCACCTCGACGTGCTCGCGGTCGATGCCGATCTCCTCCTCGGTCTCGCGCAGGGCGGTGTCGATGAAATCGTGGTCTCCGGGCTCGACGCGTCCCCCGGGGAAGCTCACCTGACCGGCGTGGACGTGCAGGTGGTCGGTGCGCTGGGTCAGCAGCACCGACATGCCCGCCGCATGGTCGACCAGGGGGACCAGGACCGCGGAGGGGCGGGGGTGGCGGTGGGACGTCTCGCCGGGATTGAGGATGAAGTCGTCGATCGGGGCGGCCGAAGTGGCCGTCAGGTCGACTCCGTTGCCGAGTCGGTCGATGATGAGGTTCCGCAAGGACATCCCTGGGTGGTGCGGTTCGTTATCCGCTTATATTTCATTCGAGTATAACGGATTGACCCGGCCGGGCGGGGGGCGGTTCCATGGCCGGGGTACGCATGGCCGCGCGGGGCGCGGCCACGGGCTGTTTCACGGCAGAGCCGTATCGGGAACGATGGGGCGGCGCGCGGACGGCACGCGTGTGCGGTGCGAGGGGACGTCGCGCTCGGCGTCTGCATGGCCCGCGGGGGACGCGGGCCGGGGGCGTTCGGCGGCGCTCGGTCCGGGTCAGGCAGGGTCCTGGCGGTGCTGCGCAATGAGCGAGGCGAGCCGGTCGCGCAGGTGCAGCTTTTCTTTCTTCAGGCGGTGCAGGGTCAGGTCGTCGAGCGGCAGGACGCCGACGTCGGCCTCGTCGACCTGCTGGTTGAGTTCCTGGTGCTTCTCGTAGAGCTTGCGGAACTCGTCGTTCTCTTCGAGCAGCTTGTCGACGATCTGCTGGTCGTATTCGAACATGGCATACCCTCCCGGCGGTCGCGTCGTCACACGGTCGCCTGATCAAGTGGCGTGGCCGTGAATCGGCCTTTCGGGGTGAGTATATCGCCTGCGTCGCGCCGCGTCCCGGGCGGGCGCGGCTCACCCACCGGTCGTGACGAGCGCACCCGCGAACGGGTCGGAGGCCATGATGCGCTCGACGAACCAGTGCAGCGCGCGGCCCTGGTGCGTGGCCTTCCAGGCCAGCAGCAGGGGCGGGGGTGGCAGGGGATTGCGTACCTCGCGCTGCAGCAGGCGTCCGGCGGCAAGGTCCGGGGCCACCATCCAGGTGGGCATGAAGCCGATCCCGAGCCCGGCGAGGTGGGCGCGGTGCTTGTCGCGCAGGGTCGGGACCGTGAGGACCTGCTGCCCGCCGAGCAGGGCGGAGGTGCGGGGCGGCAGGCGCCGCGAGCTGTCGGCGGCGGCCACCGCGCGATGGCGCAGCAGCCGTTCGTCACCGAGGGGTTCGGGTTCCTCGGCCAGCGGATGCCCCGGAGGAACGACGAACACGAACGGCACCTCGCCGAGCTGCCGGGTCGCGTAGCCGCCGCCCGCCGGGCTGTCACCTGTCGCGCCCACCACCAGGTCGGCGCGGTCGTCGACCAGCGCGTCCCAGCCGCCCCCGAACACCTCGGTGCCGAGCCGCAGCCGGGTCCCGTGGCGTTCGGCGTAGAACGTCTCCACCAGCGTGAACAGCCCCTCCAGCGGCAGCAGGTCGAGCACCGCGATGCGCAGCTCGGCCTCCCAGCCGGTGGCGATGCGCCTGACGGTCAGCTCGAGTTCGCCCGCGGCGCGCAGCAGGTGGCGCCCCTCCTCGAGCAGCTCGCGCCCGGCCGGGGTCAGGCGGGCGCGGTGGCCGCTGCGGTCGAACAGTTCGAGTTCGAGACCCTGCTCGAGTTTTTGTATCGTGTAGGTGATCGCCGACGGCACGCGGTGCAACTCCTCGGCCGCGGCGGCGAAGCTGCCCCGGCGGTCGATGGCGTCGAGGACGATCAGGGCGTCGAGGGTCAGGCGCATGGTCTGGCGGGCGAGGTGGCTTCAGCGTGTCTGATCTGCGGTGGTCTATCATAGCGCCCGGCCACGACAAGGCGGTCCACGACCCGCCAGTCCAGGGGGAGGCCGTTGCCATGAACCAGCTCGTCGACGGTCGCTGGAGCCCGGAACCGTTCACGCCGCGCGTGGTCGACGGCGAATTCACGCGCCCGGAGAGCGCGTTCCGCGACTGGATCAGCGCCGACGGCAGCACGGGCTTCCCCGCCGTATCCGGGCGTTACCACCTCTACGTCTCGCTCGCCTGCCCCTGGGCGCACCGGGTGCTGATCTGCCGGGTGCTCAGGAAACTCGAGGGCGCGATCGGCGTGTCGGTGGTCCATCCCTACATGGGTGACCGCGGCTGGAGCTTCGCCGCGGATTTCCCCGGATGCACGGGCGACGGGGTGGGGGGGCGCGACTTCCTCTACCAGGTTTATGCCGAGGCCGATCCCGGCTATACCGGGATCATCACGGTGCCCGTGCTGTGGGACCGGGAGCGCGGCACCATCGTCAACAACGAGTCCGCGGACCTCGTGCGCATGCTCAACGGCGCGTTCGACTCCGGCGGCCCCGATCTCTACCCGGAGCCGCTGCGCGCGACCATCGACGAGCTCAACGAGCGGGTCTATGCCACGGTGAACAACGGGGTCTACCGCGCCGGGTTCGCCACCACCCAGCCGCGCCACGAGCGGGCGGTACGCCGCCTGTTCGACACCCTCGACCAGCTCGAGGCACGGCTCGGTCGCCAGCGCTACCTGGCCGGCGAGGTGGTCACCGAGGCCGACTGGCGACTGTTCACGACGCTGGTGCGCTTCGACGCCGTCTACGCGACCCACTTCAAGTGCAATCTGCGCCGGCTGGTCGACTACCCGAATCTCTGGGCCTACACGCGCGAGCTCTACCAGTGGCCCGGCATCGCCGCCACGGTCGACTTCGACCACATCAAGGCGCACTACTACCGCAGCCACCCGTCGCTGAACCCCCACGGCATCGTGCCGCTGGGGCCGGTGATCGACTTCGACACGCCGCACGGGCGCGGCTGAGGCAGCCCGGGTCCGGAAGCCTCCGACCTGTCCTAGATCAATTTCCAGCGGTAAGGAACCGGGCCTGAGATCGGTCTGGTATGGCGTGTCGGCACGTGCGCGTGCCCGACATCGACCACGTTCGATGTGCCTCGCCAACAAAGGGGCCCGCCATGACTCCAGTCCATCTGCTGCGCCATAGCGTCGCCCTGCTCATGGTCGCTTCCGCACCCGTCCACGCCATGTGCCACGCTGGGGCCAAGAACCCGTGCGCGGCCAATCCGCGCGCGGTCAAGAACCCCTATGCCGCCAAGAACCCGTATGCGGCCAAGAGCTACTGAACCTGGCGCGTATCTTTCACACCGCCCGCCGAAGGAGAGTTTCCGATGAATGCACCGTTCCGACAGCTGTTTTGTACCGCCGCGGTTGCGCTGGCGCTTGCTTCGCCGGTCCATGCGATGTCGCATGCCGGTAAGAACCCGTGCGCGGCCAATCCGTGTGCCGCGAAGAACCCCTGCGCCGCAAAGAACCCCTGTGCTGCAAAGAACCCCTGCGCTGCGAAGAACCCCTGTGCGGCCAAGAACCCGTGTGCGGCCATAAACCCCTGCGCTGCGAAGAACCCGTGTGCGGCCATAATCCC
>JBFIFF010000029.1:0-11293 GCA_041602955.1 Gammaproteobacteria bacterium
ACGTCTACATGAACCTGCTGCGCGACAACGACCTGCTCGAACTCGCCAGGAAGAACATGGAGGTGCACGAGCAGTACGTCGATCGCCTCGACGCGCGGACCAGCTCCGGCGTCGGAAGGGCATCGGACCTCGACCAGGCCCAGGCGCGGCTGGCCGCCACGCAGGCCGACGTCGTCGAGCGCGAGACCGACCTGCGCGACACGCTCGTGCGCTACATCAGCCTGGTGGGCTACCCGCCGCTCGAGGTGCTGATCCGACCCGCGCCCAGCACGGACGACCTGCCGGCGAGTGTCGACGAGGCGATCGCCCAGGCGGTGTCGGACCACCCGGCGATCTACGCCACCGAGGCCGACATGGAGGCGGCGAGGCAGCAGCTGCGCAACGCGCGCAGCCTCTACTGGCCGCGCATCGAGATCGGGGCCAGCGCGCGCTACGGTGATGATCTCGACGGAGTGCAGGGTTACGACCAGGACGTGCAGGTGATGTTGTACTTCAACTACAACCTGTTCAACGGTCGCGCCGACCGGGCCAAGATCCAGCGCAGCGCCTACGGCATCGAGCAGGCGCGCACGTTGCGCGAGGACACCATCCGCGAAATCAGCGAGGCGGTGCGCCAGGCGTGGAACGGCTTCACCGCCACCGAGAAACGCATGGCCTCCCTCGAGCGCCACGTCGCCTCGTCACTCAAGGCACGCGACGCCTACATCGAGCAGTGGCGGATAGGCGACCGCACGCTGCTCGACGTGCTCGACGCCGAGAACGAGCTCTACACCTCCAGGAGCACGTTGGTCGAAGCGCATCGCGACTACGCCACCGCCCTCTATCGGCTGCGTGCCAGCATGGGCACGCTGGTCGCGCACTTCGAAGCCGAGATGCCCTACGAGGCGGACCCGAGCCGGGACTACGCGCGCACCCCATAGCGCCGTAGGGCGACCACCGGGACCCGGCACGTCACCGTGCCGGGTTCTCTTTTGCACACGCCTTACGGTGCGCCCGGGGTTGGTCGAGGCGGCGTGCGAGGGGAGAGGGCTGGTACCGGAGGCCGGACTCGAACCGGCAAGGTGTTGCCACCGGGGGATTTTGAGTCCCCTGCGTCTACCAATTTCGCCACTCCGGCGGGGTGTGGGTCGTCGGGACGCCAGAGTATAGCGGCGCGCCCGGGAGGCGCCAACGCGGACCGGACCACGGCTGCGACCGGCCGCGTGCATCCGCTATAGTGGCGCCATCGCGAAACCCTGCCGGAGCGCCGTCCTGAGTCGCCAACTGCTCAAGTCCACCGCCGTGGTCGGCGGCATGACGCTCGTCTCGCGCATCCTGGGCTTCGTCCGCGACGTGGTGTTCGCGCGCATGTTCGGTGCCGCGGCCGGCATGGACGCCTTCCTGGTCGCGTTCAAGATCCCCAACTTCCTGCGCCGCCTGTTCGCCGAGGGGGCCTTCTCCCAGGGCTTCGTGCCGGTGCTCTCGGAGGTCAAGGCCCGGCAGAGCCAGGCCGAGGTGCGCGCGCTGGTCGACCACGTCGCCGGCACCCTCGGCCTGGTGCTGTTCGGCCTGACCGTGGTCGCCGTACTCGCCGCGCCGCTGCTGATCATGGTGTTCGCGCCCGGTTTCATCGGCGACGACGGCCGCTTCGACATGGCGTCGGGGATGCTGCGCATCACCTTCCCCTACCTGCTGTTCATCTCGCTGACCGCCTGCGCCGGCGGCATCCTCAACGCCTACGGACGCTTCGCGGTGCCCGCCTTCACCCCGGTGCTGCTCAACCTCGCGCTGCTCGGCGCGGCGCTGTGGCTCGCCCCGGGCATGGCCGAACCGATCACCGCGCTGGCCTGGGGGGTGTTCGTCGCCGGCATCGCCCAGCTCGCCTTCCAGCTGCCGTTCCTGGCCCGGCTCGGCCTGCTGCCGCGCCCGCGTCCCGCGTTCCGCGACCCGGGCGTGCGGCGCATCATGAAGCTGATGGCCCCGGCGCTGTTCGGCGCCTCGGTCACCCAGATCAATCTGCTGATCGACACCCTGATCGCCTCGTTCCTGGTCGCCGGCTCCGTCTCGTGGCTCTACTACTCCGACCGGCTGGTCGAGTTCCCGCTCGGCGTGTTCGGCATCGCGCTGGCCACGGTGATCCTGCCGAGCCTGAGCCAGCGCCACGCCGAGACCGACCCCGCAGCGTTTTCGCGCACCCTCGACTGGGCGCTGCGCTGGGTGCTGTTGCTCGGCACCCCGTGTGCGATCGGCCTGATGGTGCTCGCCGGGCCGATCCTGGCGACGCTGTTCCAGTACGGCGCCTTCGCCGCCCACGACGTGGACATGGCCGCGCGCAGCCTGGTCGCCTACGGTTTCGGCCTGCTCGGCTTCATCCTGGTCAAGGTGCTCGCGCCGGGCTACTTCGCGCGCCAGGACACCAAGACCCCGGTCAAGATCGGCCTCGTCGCCATGGCCACCAACGTGGTCATGAACCTGATCCTGGTCTGGTCGCTGGCCCACGCCGGGTTGGCGCTGGCGACCTCGATCGCGGCGTTCGTCAACGCCGGGCTGCTCTACCGGGGCCTGCGCCGCGCCGGGGTCTGCGTGCACGCGCCGGGGTGGGGCGCGCTGCTCGCGCGGGTGGCGCTGGCCAACGGCCTGCTCGCCGCGCTGCTCTGGTGGGGTGCCGGTGACCTCGCGACCTGGCTCGAGCGCGACGCCCTGGCCCGCGCCGGGAACCTGCTGCTGTGGGTCGTCGCCGGGTCCGGGGCCTACTTCGGCGTGCTGTTCGCGAGCGGCGTGCGGCCGGCCGACCTGCTCGGGGCCCCGGGTCCCAGAGACGACGGGGCGTGACGCCGTGGCCGGCGCCGCGGCGATTCCTTATACTCTGCGGCTTTTGGGCCGGGCGGCCGTCTGGCGGGAGCCGCGCCGAGCATGGAACTGATACGCGGAACGGTGAACCTGCGCCCGGCGCACCGGGGCTGCGTGGCGACCATCGGCAACTTCGACGGGGTCCATCGCGGGCACCAGGCGGTGCTCGACGAGTTGCTCCGGCAGGCGCGGGCGCTGGGCGTGCCGGCGACGGTGATCACCTTCGAGCCGCAGCCGCTGGAGTACTTCCGCCCGGACGAGGCGCCGCCGCGCCTGACCCGGCTGCGCGGCAAGCTGCACGCCTTCGCGCGGATCGGCGTCGAGCGCGTGCTCTGCCTGCCGTTCGGCAGGCGGCTCGCGGCGACCGGGGCCGAGGCGTTCGTCGCCGACATCCTGGTCGCGGGGCTCGGCATCCGCCACCTGATCGTCGGCGACGACTTCCGTTTCGGCGCCGGTGGCAGGGGGGACTTCGCGCTACTCGAGCGGCTCGGCGCGGCGCACGGTTTCGCGGTGGGCGCCATGCCGACCTACCTCGACGGCGGGGAGCGGGTCAGCAGCACGCGCATCCGTGCGGCGCTGGAGGCCGACGACCTGCTCGAGGCGGAGCGATTGCTGGGGCGGCCTTACGCCATCTTCGGCGCGGTGCGCCACGGCGACAAGCGCGGGCGGACGATCGGTTTCCCGACCGCCAACATCGACACCTGGCACAAGGTGGTGCCGGTACGCGGGGTCTACGCCGTGCAGGTGGCCGGTGTGGGCGACGGGCTCTGGCCCGGCGTGGCGAACATCGGCCAGCGGCCGACGTTCGGCCACAACGACGCGCGGCTGGAGGTGCACCTGTTCGACTTCGACAGGGACATCTACCGCCGCCAGCTGCGGGTGGATTTCCGCGCCAAGCTGCGCGACGAGCGGCGCTTCGACTCGGTCGATGCGCTCAAGGCGCAGATCGCCGCAGACTGCGTGCGGGCCCGCCATGTCCTCGACGAGCTGCAGGACCAGGTGTCGCAGCTCCCCGGGGCGGGATGACGTGACGACATTGGAACTGGACCGACGATGGCCGACTACAAAGCGACCCTGAACCTGCCGCAGACCGACTTCCCGATGCGCGGCAACCTGCCCCAGCGCGAACCGGAGCGGCTGGCGCGCTGGCAGCAGCTCGACCTGTTCAAGCGCATGCAGGAGGTCCAGCAGGGGCGGCCCAAGTACGTGCTGCACGACGGCCCGCCCTACGCCAACGGCACCATCCACATCGGCCATGCGGTCAACAAGGTGCTCAAGGACATCATCAACAAGGCGCGCGCGCTCGACGGCTACAACGTGCCCTACGTGCCGGGCTGGGACTGCCACGGCCTGCCGATCGAGCACCAGGTCGAGAAGACGCTGGGCCGCGTCGGCGACAAGGTCGACGCGCGCACCTTCCGCCAGGCGTGCCGCGACTTCGCCGCCGAGCAGGTCGAGGGCCAGAGTGCCGACTTCCAGCGTCTCGGCGTGCTCGGCGACTGGACCAACCCCTACCTGACCATGGCCTTCGCGACCGAGGCCGACATCATCCGCAGCCTCGGCCGGGTCTACGCCAACGGCCATATCGTGCGCGGCTACAAGCCGGTGCACTGGTGCACCGACTGCCACTCGGCGCTGGCCGAGGCCGAGGTGGAGTACGCCGACAAGCGCTCGCCGGCCATCGACGTGCGCTTCCGCGCGGTCGACGACGGCGCCGTGCTGGCGGCGATGGAGGCGGTCGAAGGCAGCGGCGCGGGCCCGGTGTCGGTGGTGATCTGGACCACCACGCCGTGGACCCTGCCGGCCAACGAGGCGGTCGCGCTGCACCCGACCCTCGACTACGTCCTGGTCGAGGGTGGCGGCGAGCGGCTGCTGCTGGCCGAGGCGCTGTGGCAGGACGTGCTCGCGCGCGCCGGTGTCGCGGACGGGCGGGTGGTCGCCCGTGCCCCGGGCGCCGCCCTGGAGGGCGTGCGCGTACGCCACCCGTTCCACGACCGCGACGTGCCGGTGATCCTCGGCGACCACGTCACGCTCGACGCCGGCACCGGTGCCGTGCACACCGCCCCGGGGCACGGCCTCGAGGACTACATCGTCGGCCAGCAGTACGGCCTGCCGGTCGACCACCCGGTCGGCGACGACGGCCGTTTCCTGCCCGGCACGGAGCTGTTCGCCGGGCTGCACGTGTTCGCGGCCAACGACCGCGTGGTCGAGGTGCTGCGCGAGCGCGGCACCCTGCTGCACGTCGCGCCGCTCAAGCACAGCTACCCGCACTGCTGGCGGCACAAGACGCCGATCATCTTCCGCGCCACGCCGCAGTGGTTCATCTCCATGGACGGCCACGGCCTGCGCGCACAGGCGCTGGAGTCGATCGCCGCGGTGGACTGGCACCCGGAGTGGGGCCAGGCGCGCATCGACGGCATGGTGCGCAACCGGCCCGACTGGTGCATCTCGCGCCAGCGCAGCTGGGGCATCCCGATCACGCTGTTCGTCCACCGCGAGACCGACGAGCCGCATCCGCGCACCCTGGAGCTGATCGAGGAGGTCGCGCAGCGCGTCGAGCAGGGCGGCATCGACGCCTGGTTCGAACTCGACCCGGCCGAGCTCCTCGGCGACGAGGCGGCGGCCTACCGCAAGGTCGACGACACCATGGACGTCTGGTTCGACTCCGGCACCACCCACTTCAGCGTCCTCGGCCGGCGTCCCGAGCTCACCTTCCCGGCCGACCTCTACCTCGAGGGCTCCGACCAGCACCGCGGCTGGTTCCAGTCGTCGCTGCTCGCCTCGGTCGGCATGCACGGCACCGCGCCCTACCGGGCGGTGCTCACCCACGGCTTCACGGTCGATGCCGACGGCCGCAAGATGTCGAAGTCGCTCGGCAACGTGGTCGCGCCGCAGCAGGTGATGAACAGCCTGGGTGCCGACATCCTGCGCCTGTGGGTCGCGGCGACCGACTACCGCAACGAGATGAGCGTCTCCGACGAGATCCTCAGGCGCATGGCCGACGCCTACCGCCGGATCCGCAACACCGCGCGCTTCCTGCTCGCCAACCTGGCCGGCTTCGACCCGGCCATCGACGCCGTCGCCCCGGCCGACATGGTCGAACTCGACCGCTGGGCGCTGCAGCGCGCGCGCGACCTGCAGGCCGACATCGTGCGCGCCTACCAGACCTTCGAGTTCCACCAGATCTACCAGAAGGTGCACAACTTCTGCAGCGTCGACATGGGCGCGTTCTACCTCGACATCATCAAGGACCGGCAGTACACGGCGCGCGCCGACGGCCTGCCGCGGCGCTCGGCGCAGACCGCGATGCACCACATCGTCGAGGCGCTCGCCCGCTGGCTGGCCCCGGTGCTGAGCTTCACCGCCGACGAGATCTGGGAGCACATCCCGGGCGCGCGCAGCGACTCCGTCTTCCTCGAGACCTGGTACGACCTGCCCGAGGCGATGCCCGCGGACGACGTCGCCCCGTTCATGGCGCGCTGGAAGTCGCTCGTCGCGCTGCGCGACGCGGTCAACGACCACCTCGAGGCGGCGCGCCAGGGCGGCGCCATCGGCGGCGCGCTCGACGCCGAGGTGACCCTGTACGCATGTCTCGCCGGGGACGCCGACCGTGCCCGCCACGCCGAGCTCGCCGCGCTCGGCGACGAGCTGCGCTTCGCGCTGATCACCTCGGCTGCTTCGCTGGTCACGCTCGATGCCGGAGCGGCACGGCCGGACGGTGCCGCCGAACTCGCCTGGACCGACGCCGCCGGGGAACTCCACCGCTGGGGCGTCGCCGTCACGCGCTCACCGCACGCCAAGTGCCCGCGTTGCTGGCACCACCGCCAGGATGTCGGCGGCGACCCGGCCCACCCCGAGCTCTGCGCTCGCTGCGTGACCAACGCCTTCGGCGCCGGCGAGTCACGGCATCACGCCTGAGGGCCGGCCGGGTGCACGGACGCGCGGGACGGTTGGTGCTGGCACTCGGGGTGCTGCTCCTCGACCAGGCGACCAAGCTCTGGGCGGCCGCCGCGCTCGCCTACGCCACGCCGGTCGCGCTGCTGCCTTTCTTCAACCTCACCCTGGTGCACAACACCGGCGCGGCGTTCAGTTTCCTGGCCGATGCCGGGGGCTGGCAGCGGGGTTTCTTCATCGTCCTGAGCGGCGTGGTCAGCGCGGTGCTGGTGGTGTGGATCTGGCGTCTGCCCCGCACCCAGCGCCTGCTCGGGTTCGCGCTGGCGCTGGTGCTCGGCGGCGCCGTCGGCAACCTGGTCGACCGCGTCGCCTACGGTTACGTGATCGATTTCCTCGACCTGCATGCCGCGGGTTGGCACTGGCCGGCCTTCAACGTCGCAGACAGCGCCATCACCTGCGGCGTCGTGCTGCTGCTCGTCGACGGCTTTTTCGGCGGCCGCGCGGCGGAACGCGACCCGAACTAAGGGGCATGGATCCCGCCGTCGTCGCCTCCGCGTTCGCGCTGCTGTTCCTCGCCGAGCTCGGCGACAAGACCCAGCTGATGACCATGACGCTGGCGCACCGTTACCCCGTGCGCCCGGTGATCGCCGGGGTCTTCAGCGCGTTCCTGGTGCTCAACCTGCTCGCCGTGGGGGTCGGCGCCGCGCTCTACCGCTACGTCCCGCAGCGGGCGGTGCTGGTCGTCGCCGGGCTGCTGTTCCTGTTCTTCGCCTGGCGCGCGTGGTGCGAGGCCGAGGGCGAGGAGGCGGATGCGGCGTGCGACGCCGACGGGCGCGGTGCCTTCGTCACCAGCTTCACGCTGACCTTCGTCGCCGAGCTCGGCGACAAGACCCAGCTCGCGCTGGTCGCGCTGGCCGCCGGCAGCGGCGCGGTCTGGTCGGTGTTCGTCGGCGGCACCCTGGCGCTGTGGGCGGTGTCGGCGATCGGGATCGCCGTCGGTTCGACGCTGCTCAGGCGCCTGCCGCGCCGCTGGATGCACCGCGCGGCCGCCGCGCTGTTCGCGCTGTTCGGCGTGCTGGCGCTCGGGCAGGCGCTGTTCGGCGGCTGATCAGTCGTCGGGGCGCGCCGGGTCGCGGGCGTAGCGCGCCTCGGTGGCGTAGTAGTCGTCGAAACCGACGAGCTGCTTGAGCTGTTCGAAATCGACCAGCCCGGCTTGCGGAGGCCGGCCCTGGCGCAGGGCGGCGAGGGCGTGCTGCATGGCGTGCAGCGAGGCGCTGAGCAGGGTCAGCGGGTAGGCGGCGATGCGGTAGCCGAGGTCGGCGAGGACGTCGGCCGGCAGCAGCGGGGTTTTCCCGCCCTCGACCATGTTGGCCATGTGCACGCCGGGCACCTCGGCGCAGACGCTGCGCATCTCCTCCTCGCTGTGCGGCGCCTCCACGAACAGGATGTCGGCGCCGAGCTCGGCGAAGCGCCGCGCCCGCTCGATCGCCTCGCCGAGCCCGTGGCCGTGACGCGCGTCGGTGCGCGCCAGGATCAGGATGTCGGCCTCCTCGGCGCGCGCGTCGACCGCCGCGCGGATGCGGTCGCACGCCGCCTCGCGGCCGACCACCGCCTTGCCGCGGGTGTGGCCGCAGCGCTTGGGCGCGACCTGGTCCTCGATCATCACCGCGGCGAAGCCGGCGCGGGCGTAGCCGGCCACGGTGCGGCGCACGTTCATCGCGTTGCCGTAGCCGGTGTCGCCGTCGCCGAGGACCGGGATGCGCACCGCCGCGCAGATCCGCCGGCCCTGCTCGACCATCTCGCCGTAGGAGATCAGCCCGGTGTCGGGGGCGCCGAGCTGGGTCGCCGAGACCGCGAAGCCGCTCATGAAGGTGAGCCCGAAACCCGCGGCCTCGATCAGCCGCGCGGAGAGCGCGTCGTAGCAGCACGGCATCACGTGCAGCCCGGGGCCGGCGAGCAGGGCGCGCAGGCGCTCTGCGGCGGGGCCCGGGGGTGGCTCGCGGTCGGGCGCCGTCACAGGGTCGCCGCGGCGAAGGTGTCGCAGGCCTCGAGCCGGCCGGCCTCCAGACCGGTGCCGAACCAGTGGCGCCGCTGTGCCGAGCTGCCGTGGGTGAAGCTGTCCGGCGTCACCTGGCCCTGTGCCTGGCGCTGCAGGCGGTCGTCGCCGATGGCGCTCGCTGCGCGCAGTGCCTCGTCGACGTCGCCCGCCTCGAGGACCCCCTTGGCACGGTCGGCGTGGTGGGCCCAGACCCCGGCCAGGCAGTCGGCCTGAAGCTCGAGGCGCACCGACAGCCGGTTGCCCTCGACCTCGTCGAGACGCCGGCGCATCTGCTGGACGCGGCCGCTGATGCCGAGCAGGTTCTGCACGTGGTGGCCGACCTCGTGGGCGACGACGTAGGCCTGCGCGAAGTCGCCGGGTGCGCCGTAACGCTCGCGCAGGTCGCGGTAGAAGGCGAGGTCGATGTAGATCCTGCCGTCGGCCGGGCAGTAGAACGGCCCGACCGCCGCGCCGGCGACGCCGCAGGCCGAGCGGACCGAGTCGCTGAACAGGACCAGCGTCGGCTCGGCGTAGGCGCTGCCCTGGGCGCCGAACAGCGCGTGCCAGGCGTCCTCGGTGTCGGCGAGGACGACCGAGACGAACTCGGCGAGTTCCTGTTCGGCGGCGCTCGGGCGGTGGTCGCCGGGGGTGGACGGGATGCCGCCGCTGTCGAGCTGGTTCAGGACCACGCGGGGATCGAGGCCGAAGTAGGCGGAGGCCGCGACCAGGACGATGACCCCGAGGAGACCGCCGGGCAGGGCGCGGCGGCCGGCCATGCGCCGACCGCGCCGGTCATCGACGTTACTGCTCCGTCTTCTGCCGCGCCAGCGCATCGGGGTCTCCTCGAATCCAAGTCGGACCATGCTGCCAGAGCGGTCCGGCACTCGCCAGGGGGGCTCAGGCGAGGGCGCGCCGCAGACGGGCCCAGTCGAAGCGCGGGCCGGGGTCGGTCTTGCGCCCCGGCGCGATGTCGCTGTGGCCGACCACCCGTTCCGGCGTGATGGCGGGGAACGCGGTGCGTATCGCCCCGACCAGCGCGGCCAGGGTCGCGTACTGTGCGGTCGTGAACGGCAGTCCCGGGAGCCCCTCGAGTTCGATGCCGATCGAGAAGTCGTTGCAGCGCTCGCGGCCGGCGAAGCTGGAGACCCCGGCGTGCCAGGCGCGTGCCGTCAGCGGCACGTACTGGACGGCGCGGCCGGCGCGGTCGACCAGCAGGTGGGCGGAGACGCGCAGCGCGTGCACCTCGGCGAAGTAGGGGTGCAGGTCGGCGGGCAGCCGGTTCAGGAACAGGGCGTCGACCCACGGGCCGCCGAACTCGCCCGGCGGCAGGCTGATGGCGTGCACCACCAGCAGGTCGACCGCGCACCCGTCCGGGCGCGCGTCGCAGTTGGGCGAGCCGCGGAACGCCAGCGGGCGCAGCCGGCCGCTCGCCGCATCGTAGGCGAGGTCCGGGGGCCCCAGGGTGGCTGGGCCGAGGCTCACTCCGGCAGCAGCCCGCGCAACACCATGTCGGTGAAGCTGACGATGCCGACCACCTCGCCGTGGGCGACCACCGGCGCACGCGAGAGCCCGAAGCGGTCGAACAGCCGCGCGCAGTAGCGGATGTCCATCTCCGGGGCGACGGTGATCACCGGCTTGGCCATCACCTCGTAGACGTTGACCCGCTCGGGCGCGCGATCCTCGCCGATCACCTTGCGCGCGACGTCGGAGAGCAGCAGCATGCCGTACTCGTCGTCGTCGTGACGCTTGTCGACGATCAGGCACTTGGTCTCGATGTGGCGCATCGAGCGCAGCGCGTCGTAGACCGTGGCCATGCCGTCGACGGTATCGAATTCCGTCTTCATCACCTGGCGCACGCGAACGATGGGCTCGCTCATAGCTTCTCCTCCACGACGTTGCTCAGCTTGCGTATCTGGTGGCTCACTCCGACGGCATCCTCGACGTCGACCTGGAAGGCGATGCCCGCACCCTGCCGGCTGTCGAATTCGCCCACCTCGGCGATGGTCTCGAGGATACCGCGCGCGAGGTGCTCCTCGACCAGGAACAGCAGCACGTCGCGCTGCGTCTCGAGGCTCAGGCCGAAGAAGGTCTTGGCCTCCTCGGCCCCCTCGCCGCGGGCCTGGTTGATGACCGTCGCGCCGGTGGCGCCGGACTCGCGCGCGGCGTCGAGCACCTTGTCCGTCTTGTCGTCCTCGACGAGGGCAATGATCAGCTTGAAATGCATGGTCGGTCTCCTTATTTCCTGGCCCGCGCTTCGCGTCGGGCGCGCCATTCGCTGATTTGTGCGTAGGCCATGACGGTCATGACCGGGAACAGGCAGGTGAAGGCAATCATGCCGAAACCGTCGAGCAGTGGGCTGCGCCCCGGCACGGTGCTGGCCAGGCCGAGGCCCAGGGCCGCGACCAGCGGCACGGTCACCGTCGAGGTGGTCACGCCGCCGGAGTCGTAGGCCAGCGCGATGATCATCCGTGGCGCGAAGATCGTCTGCACGATCACCATCACGTACCCGGCCATGATGTAGAGGTGCAGCGG
>JBFIFF010000030.1:0-11280 GCA_041602955.1 Gammaproteobacteria bacterium
GTCGTTCGTTCTCAACCTCGATAAGGACGAGGAGGACCGCGCCATCGTCAAGGCCACCATCGACCTCGCCCACAGCCTCGGCCTCGAGGTGATCGCCGAAGGGGTCGACAGCCAGGAGGCGATCGACCTGCTCGTCGAGATGGGCTGCGACACCGCGCAGGGGTTCTACATCGCCCGGCCACAGAGCGCCATCGACCTGCTCAAGTGGCACATCGAGTCACCCTGGGGCCAGGCGCTCTACCGCCACGGCGACACGCCGCCGGAGCCGATCGCGGACGAGAAGGTCAAAACCAAGCCCGCCGGCAGCGAGCGCCACCGCCAGAAACTGATCCACTGACCCACGGAGACCCGTCGATGGTTACCGCGATCATCCTGATCAACGCCGACCGCCACTACATCAGCGACCTCGCGCAGCAGCTTGCCGACCTCGAGGGGATCAGCGAGGTCTACTCGGTCAGCGGGCGCTACGACCTGGTGGCGGTCGTGCGCGTCGAGAACAACGACGCCCTCGCCCACCTGGTGACCCACGACATGGTCAACCTCGAGGGCATCACCCACACCGAGTCGATGCTCTCGTTCCGCGCCTTCTCGCGCCACGACCTCGATGAGATGTTCTCGATCGGCATGTAGCCGCCGGTGTTGGCCCTCCGGGGCGGCGCGGGCTAACGTTCTGGGGAGGACCGTGTCCGTGTGCTGCGGGCGCTACCCCGCGGCATGCTCACAAGGGGAAACGAGATGAGAACTCCACTGGGCGCGCTGCTGATCCTCGGATTGACCGCCTGCGGTGCGGAGACCGCGACGACCGCGGCGACCGTGGCCGGGCTGAAGGCCAAGGAGGCGCAGGAGGCGGAGAAGACCATGGACAGGGCGCAGACCGAACTCAACGAGGCCATGCTCAAGGCGGAGCAGCGTCCACGCGCTGCCGATTGAGCCCGGACTCCGGATCAGGCGCCCTTTGCCCGAGACCTCTCGCCGGTGACGCGAGGGTCCGAATCATTTTATAAATCAGATTAGAATTAATTCCTATTCAATTGAAATAAATAGGAATTATTGTTGCGGTTGCCAATTCATTGAGCGGCGACGTGCGTCGGCGAGCTGATCGGAGTCCATCGCCCTGGCGAGGCTGTCGCGGAGTGCGCCGGCGTTGAGATCACCGCTCGCGGCGGCAAGGTCGAGCCACATGTAGGCGTTGACCATGTTCCGCGGCACGCCCAGGCCGTAGGCGTAGGTCAGGCCGACCATGTGCTGGGCCACGGTATGCCCTTGGCGAGCGGCGCGTCGATACCACTTCGAGGCCTCGATGAAGTCGCGCCCGACCCCGAGCCCGGTCTCGTAGAGGTCGCCAAGGCGGTACTGCGCCTGCGCCACCCCCTGCTCGGCCGCGGCGAGCCACTCGCTGTGCGCCGTCGCGTAGTCGCCGCGTTCGTAGGCGGCCAGTCCACGCGGGTAGTCGGCCAACACCGGCAAGGGCCATGCGAGATAGAGCAGGACGAGTGGGATGAGGCGCCGCATCGCGCTTCCTCGGCGGGTTGATCTTTCGCAGTTTAGCAGGCGGCGCCCCGCCGCAACCTGCCGCAGCGCACCGGTCCGCGCTGCGCGAGGGCTACCCCTCCTCCGCCGGCAAGCGGTTGCCGTCGACCTCGTCGACCACCGCCTCCTCCTCCTCATCGAACGCGACGTTGCCATTGGCCTCATCCCCACGCAGGCGCCCGCCGGCGTGACCCGTGCGGTTGCCGTGCGCTGCGCGGCCGTCGCCACCGCGGGGGGCATTCCCCTGCTGGGGCCGGCCCTGCGGCCCGCCACGCTGCCGCTCGACGCCCTGGGCCAGGCAGACCTGAAACGCCTGCAACTCGCCCTCCTTGGCCTGCGATTCGCCGAGACGCAGCTCGAGCACGGTCTCCTGGCGCTGCAGCAGGTCGGGGGTGACGGCGTCATCGACGTCGGCCATGGAGAAGAAGGCCGAGGCGTAGGGGGAGTCCTCGCGACGCGTGTCGGTGATCCACAACTTGCCGTCGGCACAGGTCAGGTAGCGCACGAAGCCGAAACCGCCGTCGCGGTTGTAGTGGTAGCAGACCCCACGCACGATCGAACCCTTCTCGCCCCACGCTGGGCTGTCGGGCCCCTCCCGCGACGGCAACAGGTTCGGGATCAGGAACCCGGAGAGGAAGAAGTCGGCCTCGCGCCGGAGGTCGGCGGAGACGTTGTCGAAGGCGACCACCTCGACCCGGCACCCCTTGTTCTGCAGGGCCTGGACGACGCGCACGAAATCGCCGTCGCCGGTCGCCAGCACCACGCGACCGAGGGCATCGGACTGAGTCAGCGCGTCGACCGCCATGTCGAGATCGGCATTGGCCTTGGCGAAGGTGTTGCCCGCGTCGTCGCGGTAACGCTTGACCTGCTTGACGATCACCTTGAAGCCCATGTCGCGGATGGCGTTGTGGAAGCGCTCGACGCCGTTACGGTAGCCGTGGTCGCGCCGCGCGCGCTCGGCGTCGTAGGTGACGTAGCTGTTGAGTCGCAGCGGCACGCCGCCGTCCCGGCAGGCGAACTCGCGCAGGACGTCGTAGGCCATGCCCCAGCCGCCGTTGTACTGGATGTTCGCCGCGTCGATGTACAGCCCGACGCCGAGCCGCGTGTCATTGGCCATCAAGAACTCCTTGTCCGGTGTCATTCCGGCCGCGGTGCGGGTGCCAAATGCTCCACCACCAGCTGCAGCCGTTCGTCGCGGTACCGGTCAACTGTCATCCGGTACGCGAGTTCGATTGTATCGCCAATCGCGGGGCGCCGCGCCTCGGGCAGGTTGAACGCGATCGCCGCGACCGCGGTGCCGCCACCCGGCGGTTCGAGTTCCATGCGCAGGTGCGCCGCACCGACCGGTCGTGCCGTGCGCAGGCGGAAGGGCCCGTCGAACAGCGGCTCGGGGAAGCCCTGCCCCCACGGCCCGGCCGCCTCGAGCACGCGCGCGGTCTCCAGGGTCAGTTCCGTCGACGCCAGCGGCCCGTCGCTGTAGACGACCCCGCGCAGGGAGGCCGGGTCGACCTGTCGCGCCACCTCGGCGGCGAACGCCGCGGCGAAGCGGTCGAGGCCATCGGCCTCGAGGGTCAGCCCGGCCGCCATCGCGTGGCCGCCGAAGCGCTCGATCAGCCCCGGCTCGCGGTCGGCGATCGCCTGCAGGGCGTCGCGCACGTGGACGCCGGGGACCGAGCGTGCCGACCCCCTGAGCCGACCCGCGTCGTCGGCCGCGAGGGCGATCACCGGACGGTGGACGCGCTCCTTCAGGCGCCCGGCGAGGATGTCGACGACGCCCTGGTGCCAGCCGGGATCGAAGAGGCACAGGCCGGCGGGCAGGTCGCCGTCGAGACGCATGCCGGCGACCATCGCCTCGGCCTCGAGGCGCATGCCGTGCTCGATCTCGCGTCGCTCGCGGTTGAGCACGTCGAGTTCCTCGGCGTAGGCCAGCGCGCGCAGGGGATCGTCCTCGAGCAGGCAGCGCACCCCGAGCCCCATGTCGGCGAGACGTCCGGCGGCGTTGAGGCGCGGGCCGATGGCGAAACCGAGGTCGCCCGCCGTCAGGTGCGTCGCGTCGCGCCGACCCACCCGCGCCAACGCCTCGATGCCCGCGCAGCCGCCCCCGCCACGCAAGCGCCGCAGGCCGTGGCCGACCAGGGTCCGGTTGACCCGGTCGAGTCGCGCGACGTCGGCGACGGTGCCGAGCGCCACCAGGTCGAGCAGCGTGGCGAGGTTCGGCTCGGCGAGGCCCCGGGTGGTGAACCAGCCGGCCTCGCGCAGGCGCCGGCGCAGCGCCAGCATCACGTAGAAGATCACGCCGACCCCGGCGAGCTGGCGCCCGGGGTAGTCGGCCGGACCGCACTGCGGGTTGACCACCGTGCACGCCGCCGGCAGCCGGTCGCCCGGCAGGTGGTGGTCGGTGACGATGACCTCGATCCCCGCGGCGTGGGCCGCGGCGATCCCGGCGTGGCTGCTGATGCCGTTGTCGACGGTGAGCAGCAGGCTCGGCTCGCGCGCCGCGGCGAGTTCCACCACCTCCGGCGTCAGGCCGTAGCCGCTGGTGAACCGGTTGGGCACGAGGAAATCGACCTGCGCGGCGCCCAGGCTGCGCAGGGCGCGCACCGCCAGTGCGCTGCTGGTCGCACCGTCGGCGTCGTAGTCTCCGACCACGAGCATCCGCTCGCCCTGCTCCAGCGCCTCGTGCAACCGCGCGGCCGCCGCATCGCAGCCGTAGAGCCCGTCCGGGTCGGGGAGGCGCTCGAGGGTGAGGTCGAGGTCGTCGGCTGCGTGCAACTCGCGCCGCGCGAGCACGCGGCGCAGCACCGGGTGCAGGTCGTCGGGGAGCGGGACGCTGGCGACCTCCGGCCGGCGGCGGATGGTGACGGGGCCGCCGAGCACCGCGCGCCTTCAGCTCAGGCGGTCGAGGATCGCCCGCTTGACCGCCCCGAGCTCGGCCGGGACCTTCGACACCGCGTCCTGGCACTGGCCGATGGCGGTGTCGGGGTCCTTGAGACCGTGGCCGGTCAGCGTGCAGACCACCGTGCTGCCCTCGGGTATGCGCCCGCCACACAGGTCGTTCATCGCCCCGGCGATCGAGATCGCCGAGGCCGGCTCGCAGAAGATCCCCTCGCGCTGCGCGAGGATCTTCTGCGCGTTGAGGATCTGTGCGTCGTCGAACTCGTCGAACCAGCCGCCCGACGCCTGCTGCGCGGCGACCGCCTTGTCCCAGCTCTGCGGGTTGCCGATGCGGATCGCGGTGGCGACCGTCTCCGGATTCTCGACCGGGTGGCCACGCAGGAACGGTGCCGCACCGGAGGCCTGGTAGCCGCACATCACCGGTCGGCTGCCGACCACGCCGCGTGCGTGGTACTCGCCGTAGCCCATCCAGTAGGCGGAGATGTTGCCGGCGTTGCCGACCGGCAGGCAGTGGTAGTCGGGCGCACGACCGAGGACGTCGACGATCTCGAACGCGGCGGTCTTCTGCCCCTGCAGGCGGTAGGGGTTGATCGAGTTGACGATGGTCACCGGTGCCTCCGTGGCGACCTCCTTGACCAGCTGCATGCCGGCGTCGAAGTTGCCCTGGATCTGCAGCACCACGGCGCCGTGCATCATCGCCTGGGCGAGCTTGCCGAGGGCGATCTTCCCGTCCGGGATCAGCACGAACGCGGTGATCCCGGCGCGCGCGGCGTAGGCGGCGGCGGCGGCCGAGGTGTTGCCGGTCGAGGCGCAGATGATCGCCCGGCTGCCCTCCGCGACCGCCTGCGTCACCGCCATGGTCATGCCGCGGTCCTTGAACGAGCCGGTCGGGTTGAGCCCCTCGTACTTGACGTAGAGCTGCACGTCGCGGCCGAGGTCGCGGGGGATGTTGTTGAGCCTGATCAGCGGGGTGTTGCCCTCGCTGAGGCTGATGATCCGGGTGTCGTCGGCGACCGGCAGCCAGTCGCGGTAACGGTCGATCAGCCCGGTGTAGCGGTTGCCCATCTCTCCCTCCCTTGTCGCATGGTCCGCCCGGGGCCGCCCCGTACCCGGTCCCTAGTGGGCGTCGAGCGTCTCCACGCGGATCTTCATGACCGGCGCACCGATGCTCTCGAGCGCCTCGATGCCGGCGATGGCGTGATCCATCTCGCCCTCCCGCACGCGGTGGGTGAGGATGATCACCGGCACGTCGGTGGCCCCCTCGGCCGGCTCCTTCTGCAGGATCGCCTCGATGCTGATGCCGTGCTCGGCGAGGATGCGGGTGACGTCGGCGAGCGTGCCGGGCCGGTCCTTGGCCTGCAGGCGCAGGTAGTAGGCCGAGTGCACCGCCTCGATCGGCAGGATCGGCAGGTCGGCCAGCGCGTCGGGCTGGAACGCCAGGTGCGGCACGTGGTTCTCGGGATCGCTGGTCAGCACCCGGGTCACCTCGACCAGGTCGGCCACCACCGCCGAGGCGGTCGGTTCGGCGCCGGCGCCGGCGCCGTAGTAGAGCGTGGGCCCGACGGCGTCGCCGTGCACCAGCACGGCGTTCATCACGCCGTCGACGTTGGCGATCAGGCAGCGTTCCGGGATCAGGGTCGGATGCACGCGCAGCTCGATGCCGGCGCCGTTGCGCCGCGCGATGCCGAGGTGCTTGATCCGGTAGCCGAGCTCCTCGGCGTAGGCCACGTCGTCGCGGGTGATGCGCGTGATCCCCTCGGTGTAGGCGCGCTCGAACTGCAGCGGGATGCCGAACGCGATCGACGCGAGGATGGTCAGCTTGTGCGCGGCGTCGATCCCCTCGACGTCGAAGGTCGGGTCGGCCTCGGCGTAGCCGAGCGCCTGCGCCTCGGCGAGCACGTCGGCGAAGTCGCGGCCCTTGTCGCGCATCTCGGTGAGGATGAAGTTGCCGGTGCCGTTGATGATCCCCGCGACCCAGTGCACCTGGTTGGCGGCGAGCCCCTCGCGCAGCGCCTTGATGATCGGGATGCCGCCGGCCACCGCGGCCTCGAACGCCACCACCACCCCCTTGGCCTGCGCAGCGGCGAAGATCTCGTTGCCATGCAGCGCGATCAGCGCCTTGTTGGCGGTGACCACGTGCTTGCCGTGGGCGATCGCCTCGAGCACCAGCTCGCGTGCCGGTCCGTAGCCACCGATCAGCTCGACGACGATTTGCACGTCGGGGTCGCGCACCACCGCGAACGGGTCGTCGGTCAGGCGCATGCCGTCGGTCGGGCAGATGCGCGGCGCGTCGGGGTTGCGCACGGCCGCGTGGGTGACGCGGATCGGACGTCCGGCACGACGGGTGATCTCCGCGGCGTTGCGCTGGAGCACGTTCACCGTTCCGCCACCGACGGTGCCGAGGCCGAGCAGGCCGACGTTGACCGGGTTCACTGGGTGTCCTCCTCAGGCCGCGCCGACGCCGCGGCGGAACATGGTGCGCACGCCGCGCACCGCCTGGCGGGTGCGGTGCTCATTCTCGATCAGCGCGAAGCGCACGTGGTCGTCGCCGTACTCGCCGAATCCGATGCCGGGCGACACCGCCACCTTGGCCTCCTCGATCAGCAGCTTGGAGAACTCGAGCGAGCCGAGGTGGCGGTAGGCCTCGGGAATGCGCGCCCAGACGAACATGGTCGCCTGCGGCTTCTCGACCTCCCAGCCGGCGGAGTTGAGCCCGTCGCACAGCACGTCGCGCCGCGAGCGGTACATGTCGCGGATCTGGCCGACACACTCCTGCGGACCCTCCAGCGCGGTGATGGCGGCGACCTGGATGGGGGTGAACATGCCGTAGTCGAGGTAGGACTTCATGCGCGCCAGCGCGGCGATCAGCTTCGGGTTGCCGCACATGAAGCCGACGCGCCAGCCGGGCATGTTGTAGCTCTTGGACAGCGAGAACGATTCGACGGCGAGTTCCTTGGCGCCCTTCACCTGCAGGATCGACGGCGCCACGTAGCCGTCGAAGACGATGTCGGCGTAGGCCAGGTCGTGGATCACCCAGATGCCGTGCTCGCGGGCGATCTCGACCACCTTCTCGAAGAAGTCGAGCTCGACGCACTGCGTGGTCGGGTTGCCGGGGAAGTTGAGCACCAGCATCTTCGGCACCGGCCACGATTCGCGGATGCTCTTCTCGAGTTCGGCGAAGAAGTCGACGCCGGGCACCAGCCGCACGTAGTGGATGTCGGCCCCGGCGATGACGAAACCGTACGGGTGGATCGGGTAGGCCGGGTTGGGCACCAGCACCGCGTCACCGGGCGCGACGGTGGCCAGCGCGAGGTGGGCGAGCCCCTCCTTGGAACCGATGGTGACGATCGCCTCGCTCTCCGGGTCGAGCTCGACGGCGTAGCGGTCCGCGTACCAGTTGCAGATCGCGCGGCGCAGGCGCGGGATGCCGCGCGACGCCGAGTAGCGGTGGGTGTTGTTGCGCTGCGACGCCTCGACCAGCTTGGCGATGATGTGCTCCGGCGTGGGCTGGTCCGGGTTGCCCATGCCGAAGTCGATGATGTCCTCGCCGCGCGCGCGGGCCTTGGCCTTCAGCTCGGTCGTGATGCTGAAGACGTACGGTGGCAAGCGACTGATTCTGCGGAACTCTTCGTTCACGTGGTCTACCTTGCGCCGGGACGAGGAAGGGCGAAAAACAAGCGGGCCACATTACTGGACCGGTGTCGAAACTGTCAATGAACGCGGTACCGCGACGCGCCCGCATCGGGTAAGGTGGCGCCATGCAACTGGTGCAGGATCTCGAACGGGGCGGCTACGCCATCGTCGCCCACGAGAACGGAGCGGTGGTCGTCAGCGGCGAGCGGCTCACCGCCAGCTGCGTGGTCGCCCCGGACCGGCTGATCCGCGACTGGGCACCGCGGACGCTGGAACAGCTCGCCGCCGAGCACCTCGAGCAGATCGCCGCGCTCGAGCCGGAACTGGTGCTGCTCGGGGTCGGCGCCCAGCTGCGATTCCCTCAGCCTGAGCTGCTGCGCCCGCTGCATGCGCGCGGCGTCGGCGTGGAGGTGATGGACAACGCGGCCGCATGCCGCACCTACAACCTGCTGATGGGCGACGGCCGCCGCGTGGTCGCGGCCCTGCTCATCGACTGATCCGGGGCACGAGACCCGGGCCTTCGCCGCGCGGCGACACGACCCGGTCGGGCTCATCGCTCATCCCCCATACGCCGGTTGCCGCTACACCCCCTGCGCAAGGCGCTGGCGGCTTCGCCACTCGAGCGTGGTGATGAACGCGGTGAGAGCGCGTCAGCCCGCGCCGTGTGCGGTGGGAGGAGTGCGCCCTCCTCCTGGATCCTGATCAGCGGAACAGCGTGCTCGCCGAGTAGCCGGTGTTCTCCATGATCTTGCGCAGTCGCTGCAGCGCGTCCATCTGGATCTGCCGCACGCGCTCGCGGGTGACGCCGATCTCGTTGCCGACCTGCTCGAGGGTCGCGGACTCGTAGCCGTGCAGTCCGAAGCGGCGCTCGACCACCTCGCGCTGCTTGTCGGTCAGCTGGGCCAGCCACTCCTCGAGCTTGTCGTGCATGGTCTGGTCCTGCAGCGCATCGGACGGGTCGATCAGCGTCTCGTCCGGGATCGCCTCGAGCAGCGGCTTGTCCACCTCGCGCGAGAGCGGCGTGTCGACCGAGGTCTCGCGCTCGTTGAGCCCGAGCAGGCGCTTCGCCTCCTCGACCGGCTTGTCGAGGAGCTCGGCGATCTCCTCGATGGTCGGCTCGTGGTCGAGGCTCTGCGCGAGGCGGCGTGCGGCACGCAGGTAGACGTTGATCTCCTTGACCACGTGGATCGGCAGACGCACCGTGCGCGTCTGGTTCATGATCGCGCGCTCGATGGTCTGACGGATCCACCACGTGGCGTAGGTCGAGAAGCGGAAGCCGCGCTCGGGATCGAACTTCTCGACCGCGCGGATCAGGCCGAGGTTGCCCTCCTCGATCAGGTCGAGCAGCGCCAGCCCGCGATTGACGTAGCGGCGCGCAATGCGCACCACCAGGCGCAGGTTGCTCTCGATCATGCGCTTGCGCGCCGCCTCGTCGCCCTTCTGCGCCCGACGCGAGAAGTAGACCTCTTCCTCGGCCGTGAGCAGCGGCGAGGCGCCGATCTCGTTGAGGTAGAGGCGCGTGGCGTCGAGCTGCGCGCTGCTGCTGGTGGTCAGCGACGACTCCTTGGAGAAGACGCGCGCGGAACCATCCCCCTCCTCCACGTCGTCACCGTCATCGCCGTCGTCGGCGTCGCTGACGTCTTCCGCGGAGTCCTGGCAGTCGAGGTCGACCTCCTGGTCGGCAAGATCATCCATATCGTCCTCTCCCTGGGTGGCTTTGCTGTTCGAGGTGTCGCGCTGCTTCATGGCGGCTAGTGTGCAACCGCCGATGACGGCGGTGCGGGAGGAGCGGGGCTGTTCACGATCTGTCGGGCCATCATCCCTTTGGCAGCAGTCGCAGCGGATCGACCGGTCTTCCTTCGCGACGGATCTCGAAATGCAACATCGCCCGGTCATTATCTACCCGACCCATTTTCGCAATCAACTGCCCGGCCACGACGTCGTCCCCTTCACCCACAAGGAGTTCACGGTTATGCCCGTAGGCGCTCAGGTAGGTGTCGTTGTGCTTGATGATGACCAGGTTGCCGTAGCCGACCAGGCCGTTGCCGCTGTAGACCACCTTGCCCGCGGACGCCGCGAAGACCGGTTGTCCCTCGCTGCCGACGATGTCGACGCCCTTGCGCGAGGGGTCCTCCTCGCTGAAGGTGCGGTAGAGCCGCCCGCGGGTCGGCCAGCGCCAGGCGACGCCGCCCACCGTGCGCACCGAGGTCGGCGCGGCGGGATCGGGACGCGAGGCCGGGCGCGTCGCCGGAGCCGGTGCGGGCACCGGTGGCGCCGCGCTGCCGCTCGCTGGAACCCGGGGCGCGGGGACGGGGGCCGGTTGCGCGGGCGCGGGGGCCGGTTTCGTCGGCGTTGGAACCGGTTGCGCAGCCTGCGCCCTGGACGCGGTGACGGGTGGCTGACGGGTGACCGGAGCCGCCGCCTTGCGCAGCGCGAGACGTTGCCCCGGGTAGATGGTGTAGGGCGCGCCGATGCCGTTCCACACCGCCACCTGGCGATGGTCGAGCCCGTATTGCCAGGCGATGGAGTAGAGGGTGTCGCCGCGCCGCACGGTGTAGTGGGCCGGCGGTGGCGGCGCGCCGACGGTGCGGTCGGCGGTGGGCGCCGGCGGATGCGGCCCACAGGCGGCCAGCAGCGTGGCCAGGAACAGGAGCAGCGTGACGGTGCGTTGCCAGCGCTTCATCAGCCCGCGAACAGGAAGTAGGTCACGCCGAGGAACACCACCAGCCAGCCGAGGCGGTCGATGTAGGTGCGCAGCGCCTTCTCCATCGGTGCCCCACCCCAGCGCATCAGGCCCGCGACCAGGAAGAATCGCGCGCCGCGCCCGACCAGCGAGGCGATCGCGAACGGCAGCAAGGGCATGGCGCTGGCACCCGCGGCGATGGTGAACAGCTTGTACGGGATCGGCGAGAAGCCGGCGACGAACACCGCCCAGACGCCCCACTCGGCGAACCAGTCGATCGCCTGGACGTAGCGCGGCTCGTAGCCGGCCTCGACGATCAGCGGCAGCACCGCGTCGATCGCCAGCACGCCGATCAGGTAGCCGAACAGGCCGCCGAGGACCGAGGTGACCGTGGTCAGGCCGGCGTACCACCAAGCGCGATCGGTGCGCGCCAGGCTCATCGGCGCGAGCATGACGTCGGGAGGGATGGGGAAGAACGACGACTCGGCGAAGCTCAGGCCACCGAGGTACCACGGGGCGTGGCGATGATTGGCCCACAC